>JAKMGV010000012.1 GCA_022424725.1 Paracoccaceae bacterium | reverse complement strand
CATATAATTTTTGTTCACGAACGCCTTTGATCTTTGCGAAATCGGCGGCCAACCGATTTGGGAACATGGTTTGACCAATCCCTTCAAATCCGGGGATTTGACGCAAGATTGCTGAGCTGGCGCTGGCACAGAATGCGGATGCAACAGGACCGTTTGAGCGCACAAGTTGCAGGGCGCGTTCCGTGATTTCAGGACTGACATCCAAATCCTGTATTACAACATGGTGGGTTTTGCGGGCATGAGCGCGTGTATAAAACTCCAGCACGCTGGGCGTCGCCCCATAAAGGACATCGTCCTGTTCAATGAAAACGTCGTGTTTAATGGTTCCTGCAGGATCAAATATCACACGCTGGGATGCATTAATCACCAAAGCAGAGTGTGCCCCTGCCCCGCTTTCATTATTTACCATTGTATAGAGAGAGATACGCGGGGGGCCATCATGCACATAGGCCACGTCCCGCACCATTTTATCAGATGCGTAATGTGCGGTTTCTTTTATACATCCACTAAGCGCCAGTGCCGACACCAGCGCAATCGCAACAATACGCATCCCCAGACGTTTTGTTAGCTGTTGACCAATGCCATAAAGACAAGGATGCCGATGCTAAGAAGCGAAACTTTCACTGACCAGCTGATAAAGCCGTTGAATGTTTCCTCTTGGACTTTGGTGTCCATTGAACCGTGTTTATGTTCAGCCATTTTTAAGACCCTCTTACATGCTTTTGTCGCTACTTAGCTGATTCAGTTTCAAGTGTCACGTGCTTTGGGTGCAGTGATTTGTCCCACCCTAAATTGCACGATATAGATATGCGCCGCCTTCGTCTAAAACACGCTCTGCACGTCCCGCCAAATAGAGGTGGTTCAGGTGCGCAACAGACTCGACCAAGGCCAGTCCGTATTCCCCTTCCCCAATCTTGCGCTTAAACAGGGCAGGGAAACAATCGGTCGCACATTTGGGTTCCGCGATATATTCAGCCAAGCGATCCAATGCATGATGATGATTTTCAATTAGTTGCTGCATACGGTGCGGCAAACCCAGAAACGGCAATTTATGCCCCGCCAGTACCAAATGCGTTGGTTTCGAATATTGGTTCAACCTTTCACAGGCTTCTAACCATTCGCCTACTGGATCGGCGTCTGGTTCTGTCGCATAGACTCCTAAATTCGGGCTAATGGCCGATATGATCTGATCGCCCGATATGACGATATCATCATCCCGACTCCAAAACGTTGCATGCTCTGGCGCATGTCCATTGCCGATACGAATATCCCAAGTCCGACCACCCATGCTGATTTCATCACCTTCCTTGATACGATGAAACCCAAGTGGGATTGGGTGAACAGTATCGGCAAAATTAAATGGCTTTCCCTTGGCCCGTTTATCCAATTCCGCGGCGTCCATACCTGCCTTGCGCCAAAAATCTAGCGTTTCGGATGTCGGCAATTCTTGGACGTCTAGGGTCAGCATACGCGCCATTAGCCAAGCGGTGCGCGTGGCCCAAATTTCTGCACCGAATTCGGATTTAAACCAACCTGCCAATCCAACGTGATCTGGATGATGATGGGTTAAAATCACACGCGTGATCGGCCGCCCACCCAATTCACGCGCCATTAAATCTCGCCATAACCCACGCGTTTTGTTTGACCCCATGCCCGTGTCAACAATGGTCCACCCATCCCCGTCATCCAGAGCATAGATATTCACGTGATCCAATGCCATCGGCAGAGGCAGGCGAATCCATAAGATACCCTGCGCAATTTCAATGGCACGCCCAAATTCGGGCGGCTCAGGCCAGGGGTATTCAAGGGTTTGTGTGCCGTCCATAATCAAACTGCCAACAAATCTTCAGGGGAAAACGCATAAATATCCTCGGCCCCCTGACGCGCGGCATGGAGCAGTCCGATATGTTCAGGAAGCAAACGACCGATATAGAACCGCGCCAATTTCGTGCGCGGGCCTTGGCCACCCTCGACCAAGCTGGCGCGGAGATGGAAATAGGCACCCAAAACACGCGCCCAGGCACGCAGGAACGGCTGTGCACCTGCAAATCGATTATTCAAATCCGATTGTTTTAACATCCAATCGGTTGCTTCACGCAGGCTTTCCAAGGATTGCCAAACGGGTTCTGCGATATCAGACATTTGATCACGCGCGGCTTCGATGGTGGCCTGCATTTCATCCAAAAGCGCATAGGCAGCATCACCCCCATCCATCAATTTCCGTGCAACCAAATCCATCGCTTGAATGCCATTGGTGCCTTCGTAAATCGCGGTGACGCGCACGTCGCGCGCATATTGTGCAGCACCCGTTTCTTCGACATATCCCATGCCGCCATGCACCTGGACACCGATATGGGCCACCTCATTCCCAATGTCCGTACCAAAGGCTTTGGTAATGGGCGTCAAAAATGCGGCACGTGCGGACCATTCGGCAGACCCCGTTGCATGTCCAAGATCAATTGCTGCGGCATTGGCCAATGCAATCGCGCGGGCCGCAAAAATTTCCGCCTTCATCGTCGCCAGCATTCGCCGCACGTCAGCGTGATCCAATATGGTCCCCGTGCCATCGAAAATCGGGCTGCGCCCTTGTTTACGTCCCTCGGCATAAGCATAGGCGTGCTGAAACGCGCCCTCGGCCGCCCCGATACCCTGACCGCCAACACCCAATCGTGCGTTGTTCATCATTGTGAACATTGCGCGCATTCCGTCGTGTGGTTCGCCAATCAACCAACCCGTTGCACCGTCATATTGCATGACCGCTGTTGGGGAACCATGGAGGCCCATTTTATGTTCTAGGCTGACAACCTTTAACGTATTGACCACACCTGGTTTGCCATCGGCATCGGGAATCCGCTTGGGCACCAGGAACAGTGAAATCCCCTTGGTCCCTTTTGGTCCATCAGGGAGGCGCGCCAGAACAAGATGACATACGTTTTCCGTGAAATCATTATCCCCCCACGAAATATAAATCTTTTGTCCCGTGATCGCGTAGGTCCCATCACCATTATCAATCGCCTTGGAACTAAGTGCACCAACATCTGATCCCGCCTGCGGTTCGGTCAGGTTCATTGTACCGGTCCATTCGCCCGAAATCAGTTTAGGCAGATACAGCGCTTTTATCCGGTCATCTGCATGTGCCTCAAGCGCTTCGATCTGACCTTGTGTCATCAATGGTGCCAGTTGCAGGGACAAACATGCGGCAGACATCATTTCATTGACCGCCGTCGTGACCGTCATCGGAAGCCCCATGCCACCGAATTCAGGATCAGCCGAGGTTGAAATCCATCCACCCGATGCAATGGCACCATAGGCGTCTGCAAATCCGGGGGATGTACGCACAACACCATTTTCCAAAACAGCGGGATGCACATCCCCATTGCGCTGAACAGGTGCCATAACTTCGTTACACATCTTGCCAGCCTCATTCAGAATGGCATCAACAACATCCAATCCAGCGTCTTGAAACTTTGTTGTTGCGGCGACTTTGTCATAGTCGATGACGTGGCGAAGCATAAATTCGTATTCAGAAACGGGCGCACGAAACGGCATCTGATCAACCTCATTATGGTCAGTGGGCTGGTCATATGGATAAGATGCCGCTAATAGATCGGGCAACCTAAACGCAGCGTCATACCCATGAAAACACATCATTTTGGATCATCGCATCACGACATCGAACAGGCCGCGCAAATTTTGGCGGATGGGGGACTTGTGGCGATACCAACGGAAACGGTGTATGGGTTGGGGGCAGATGCCCTAAGCGATCAGGCTGTTGCCAAAATTTACGAGGCTAAGGGAAGGCCAAGCTTTAATCCTCTGATCAGCCACATGGCATCCCCCGCAATGGCGCGCAATTATGTGGAGTGGTCTGAGGCGGCAGAAAGATTGTCCAATGCGTTTTGGCCCGGTCCCATGACTTTGATCCTTCCTGCAAAACAGGATTGTGCGATTTCACAACTGGTGCGTGCGGGTTTGCCATCGGTTGCCATTCGTGTTCCTGCGCATCCCGTTGCACAAACGCTGCTGTCAAAACTGGGGCGTCCCGTGGCCGCCCCCTCGGCCAACCCCTCGGGTAAGATCAGCCCGACAACAATAGATCATGTGATCGCAGGATTAGATGGGCGCATTGATGCGGTGGTCGATGGGAGAGCATGTGAGATTGGCGTTGAATCCACAATCATCAGCCTATTAGATGATCCAGTGATATTGCGCCCTGGAAACATCACAATCGAAGAAGTCCGGGCCGTTCTTGGGACAGACATCAAAACATTAACGGATGCGGATACTATCACATCGCCGGGACAACTCACCTCTCACTATGCGCCCAACGCATCGGTGCGTTTAAATGCAACCGAATTTGGGGCCGATGAAAAATCACTAGGTTTTGGAGAAATAGGGGGTGACTTAAACCTCTCGCCCACGGCCGATTTGCGCGAAGCAACGGCAAACCTATTTTCAATGCTCCATGAATTAGATTCACGTGCAGGTTCAAAAATCGCCGTTGCACCCATTCCCAAACATGGCCTTGGTATTGCAATTAATGATCGCTTAAGACGCGCCGCCGCACCAAGAAGCTAGGCGTGCCCGACCGAGGGCATCAGCAATCGCGGATCAACGCCCGCCTGCATCAGGGCCATTTCCCATTTCACGTCGTGATCTTCCCCGAAAATCAAATCATGATCACAGGTCCCTGCAAGCCATGCGTTTTGTTTAAGCTCTTGTTCCAACTGTCCCGCACCCCAGCCCGCGTACCCCATCGCAAGAAAGGCGGATTTTGGCCCGACACCTTGTGCCATCGCCTCGATCACGTCGCGCGTACCCGTAAGGCTGTAAACGCTGGAGGATAGTTCGTTTGACTTTGCTGTGTGAAATTCAGGTGAATGCAAAACCAACCCTTTTTGGGTATCTACGGGCCCACCATACAACACGGGAACGTCCGTTTCTTGTGGGCAGTCAATATCCAAGAAATCACAAATTTCGGCAAAATCAGTTTCGATGATGGGTTTATTCACGATCAAACCCATCGCCCCCTCATCATTGTGATCGCAAAGAAAAATCAACGATTTGTCAAACCGAGGATCCCCCATTCCAGGCATCGCAATCAAAAATTGCCCCGACAAAGTTCGGCTATTTAGGGAACTGGGATCGGTATTCATTTTCACTCACTCCTGATCACTAGCCTATCGCCAGATTGTGACTTGGCAAGTTAGTATTTTTTTCGCACAAAGAAACATGCTTACACGTTTCATAAGATCCATGCTTCTAAGTAGCGCTATCGTCTCACCTGCCTTCGCGGATGGGCTTAAATCGGCCGCGATCCTGAATGGTTGGATCGCAAGCGATGGCACACGCGTTGCTGGATTGGTATTGGAACTAGAGGATGGGTGGAAAACATATTGGCGCAGTCCTGGCGCGTCGGGCTTCCCCCCACAGTTTGATTTTTCCGCAAGCCAGAACGTAGAAAATATTTCAATCGAATGGCCCGCACCGAATATTTTTGGCAGCGATGAATTCGCCACGATTGGATACGAAAAGTCTGTTGTCTTGCCGTTGTTGATATCCCCAAAGGTGGCAGATCAGGATATTCAAATTTCGCTATCTGCGGATATCGGCGTATGCGAAGATATCTGCATTCCAACGTCATTCACACTGTCCCAGGACATTCCAGCGAAGACAAATTCGCGCCCATCCGCGTTGATGGCGTCATTGGCGAATGGTCCATGGAGTGTGGATGATTTGGGGATACAAGACATAACCTGTGATTTATCGGCGGACCCCAATGGTTTTCTAGTCGCGATATCAGCGCGATCTCAAAACCTTAACCCAAACACGCGAATTATTGTGGAATATCCATCTGCAGATGTATGGGTAAATAACGGATTAACATCGCGCAAGAATGCAAAGTTTCAGATGCAAGCCGACGTTTTCGTTGACACAACAATCGCGCTCGCGCGCGACCGTTTTATCATCAATTTGCTCAGCGATGGTGTTTGGGCGCAATACAACGGGTGCGATTAAGCGCCCCTCGTCCGCCGCCGCGCATGCGTCACGTGCGAGGCCACAAACAGGGTCACAATAACCACAAGCGCCCCAACAATAAACGTCACGAATACCAACCCAATTGATGGGGCCATATTAAGGGCCGCGCCAATAAAGCTGATAAAATCACCTGTCACAACATAAACACCCATCGTCGCCGCAAACCATGCAAGGATTGCACCAACCGCCGCAATGAACGCCATGCGAACCCCAGAGTTACGTGACGAAAGCGCACGTTTCAGGGAAATACGGTAGCGCTTCACATCCTGCTGAATGGCAATCAGTGAGGGTACGACAATCAAAACCAAAAGCATCCCAAAGCCCAATCCATAGACCAGCGTCACAACAGTCGGTTTCAAAAATTGCGCCTGTGTTGAGCGTTCATAAAGCAGTGGCGCAAGCCCTAGAACAGTGGTCAGCGTCGTCAACAAAACGGGTCGGAACCGATCAACCGTCGCATCAATCAGCGACGGAATAATCCCGCGATCCTCGGCGTATTCATCAATTGTGGTGATCAAAACGATCGAGTCGTTGATAATAATCCCCGTCATCCCCAAAAGGCCGATCACAGTGAACATCGACATTGGGATATCCCAAATATAGTGCCCCCATATCGTGCCAATCAAACCAAATGGGATAATGGCCATAACGATTATTGGGCGCGTCCAGCTGGAGAAAATCCATGTAAGCACCAAATAGATGCCCGTCAAACACAGGATCAGGCCCGTACGCGCATCTGTTCGGAACTGGTCCTCCTCCTCGGCCAAACCTGCCAGGCGCCATTCCACCTGACGTTCTGATGCGATCTCTGGCAGGATTTCATTTTCCAACGACTCAATCACTTCATTCGCGGCCACGGGGTCATCCTCGGAAATGTCACCTGTCACAGAGATCAAACGTATCCCATTTTCGCGCCGCACGGTTGAAAATCCACTTTTCAATTCGACGCTGACAATATCGGCCAATGGAACATATTCGCCCTGCGGGGAACGCAACTGCATACGTTCAAGGAAATCTGCAGATAATTCATCTTCTGGCAATTCTACACGTAATTCTGCACTGCGCGTACCCAAAGGGTATGTGGCCGCTTCAATCCCATTCAATCGCCCACGCAAAACGGCACCCAACCCATCAATGGTAAAGCCCAACACTTGGCCCTGCGGTGTCAGTTCAAGGATCATTTCCTCTTTGTCGTAGGACAAATCATCCTCAACCGCCGACACGATTGAGAAACGTGCAACAGCCGTTTTCAAATCCTCTGCTGCTGATTTCAGGGTTTCAGCGTCTTTGCCATAGAACTGAACATCTAATGAGTCGCCCCCTGGACCACCGCGCCAACTGCGGAACGAAAATGTTTCCAATAGCGGATGGCGCTTTAATTGATCCTGTAGGTCCGCGACAAAGGCAAAACTAGAATAGGGGCGTAAATCCGCATCAATCAATTCAATGTTGATCCCCCCCAACAGGTCCGTTGATTTGTTTTCAACACCCGACAATCCGCGCCCTGTGTTGCCACCAACCTGCGTTAGAACGTAGTCAATCGGACTTTTGCCATGTTCCTTTTCATAGGATGCGGCAACTTCATCAACGCTTTCTTGCAGTAATTTCATCATCGCCATGGTGTCTTCACGGCTGGCGGAATTCACCATCGCAAAATTGCCTGTGACCGAGGATTGTTCGGGAAAATTGATAAAGCGCCAAGATACTGCACCGCTCCAAATCATCACGATTTGCGAAATCAATAACGCGATGGCACCCGACAACATCACGTACCGCATCGTAATCACCAGACGGATGAAACGGCGGAATATTGTATCGCGGAACCAACGGAAGCCTTTGTTGAAATAATGGCTAGGCAGGTCATACCATTTCACAGCATCCCCTACTGAAATCGAATGCGCCATGTGATTTGGAAGGATCAGGAAACATTCAACCAAGGACGCAATCAAAACGGCGATCACAGTGAACGGGATATCCGCGATCAAACTGCCAAAACGTCCGCTGATTGCGGTTAGACCAAAGAAGGCAATGATTGTTGTTAATGAGGCTGCAAACACAGGCAGCGCCATACGCTTTGCAGCGGTTTCGGCGGCTAACATTGGCGGCAACCCGCGACGCGCGCGGAAATCGGCATGTTCACCCACAACAATGGCATCATCCACAATGATCCCCAGTGTTAGGATCAACGCAAAAAGCGAAATCATGTTGAATGTAATACCCGCCACATACATCAGCGCAATCGCTGTAAACATCGCGGTGGGAATACCCGCCGCAACCCAAAACGCTGTTTTGGCGTTTAGGAACAAAAACAACAACACAACCACCAACAACAGGCCCGTCGCACCGTTTTTCAACAGCAAGTTCAGACGTCCTGAAATTGCATCTGCCCGTGTGCGGATCAATTCGATTGTTGTCCCCTGCGGTAAAGTGCGTTCAAGTTTCGCGGCTTCTTCTTCGACGACCTCTTGAATGGCGATGGCGTCGCCTGCGGCAGAGCGATCCACACGCAAGGTGATCGCCTGATTATCGCCCACATAAAAACTGCGCAGCCTGTCGATCCCTTCGTCGCGCAGCAAGGCAACATCGCCGATGGTGAGTTTTGATCCGTCCCCGTTTGAACGCAAAACAATGCCCGCGATATCTTCGGCAGAGCGTTTTTCGACACCTGTGCGCACCCGCATGTTGGACCCCAACACGTCCCCTGCCGGATCTGCGCTGACTTCCTCTGCGATGGCACTGGCGATCTGGCGCATTGTGATGTCTTCTGCAACCAACTTAGCGGTGGGGACTTCGATCACAACTTGTGGCGCAGCGATGCCTTGGATCGAGGTTTTGGTCACACCTGCGTTGAACAATCGCAGGACAAATTCGTCCGCGATCAGACCCAGTTGTGTCACACCAATGGGACCTGAAATCACGACTTCGGTAACACGATCACTCCAACTGCCGCGTAAAATTATGGGGTCTTCTGCGTCATCTGGCAGTGTTGAAATGCCATCAAGTGCCGTTTCAACATCCGCATTTGCGCGGGACATATCCCAATCGGGATCAAACTCTAGCGATATCCGCGCGCGCCCTTCGGTCGATCGGCTACTGGTACTGGACACACCTTCCACCGCCAATAAGGCAGGTTCCAAAACCTTTACAATGCCTTGATCCACGTCCTCTGCACCTGCGCCATTCCACGCAACCGAGATGTTGATCGAGTCAACAACCACATCTGGAAAAAACTGTGCCCGCATTTTTGGAAGTGCCACAGCACCTGCCATAAGCAGCACGACTAACAATAGGTTCGCAAGCGTTTTGTGGCGCGTGAAATAAGAGAGGATGCCACCTGCACTGTCGGGAAGATCGCGTACCATCAGCCGCCTCCTCTGCTCTCAAGTCGTTTCAATGTTTCCGCTTTGATTTCGCCGCTGCGAAGTTGTTTTAACAAGCGCTCTTTGGGTTTTGCAGGAATCCATTGATTGCCCTCGACCCGCTTGATCAGTTCTTCTTGTTTTTCCTTGGTCAGTTTGACCATTTTGGGCGCCTCGGGTTCCATCGAACCACCCTCGCGCAGGACTTTTACCTTGATGCCTTTGCCCAATAGCGGCGTTTGTTGCGTAACGATGTCCCGCCCTGGCAAATCGCGTGATCGCACCAACACGTTATTCCCTTGACGTCGCATTAGGGTAACGTTGATTGTTTCAATCCGATCACCCTCGCCCACGGCGAGCACTTCGCTCTGTGCATTCAACGCCGTAGCGGGAAGTTCAACAACGAAACGCAATGAAGGCTCTTCGACTTTCACTGATACGAAATCACCGGGTTTCAGGCCAATCGCATTGTCCAATTTCGCAAACAATACACGCCCTGTTTGACCATTTGCCACCGATCCGCTGTCGCGCGACAGCACTGCCTTGGATGTCACAGATCCACCAATCGCGTCCAAGGACACATCAGCAGGCGCTGCAACTAAGGTTCCATCCTCATTTAGAAGGCGCGCATACTGTTGGGTGGATACGCGAAATGCGACCTCAAGCGCGCTTGGGTCAATCAACTGACCAACACGCTCATTCGCGCTGATCAAACCGCCTTGGACCAAACTGACACCGCTTAGGACACCCGCAAATTCCGCACGCATCACCGTGTCATTCAAATGGCGCAGTGCATCTTTGTTCGCCAATTCAGCACGGGCCAGGCGTGTTTTTGCCTGATTGAATCGGGCATTTGACTGATCCAAACCACTGCGACGCGACAGAACAGCTTGTTTTGCTGAGGATAGGGCAAGCTCTGCCGCCTCGACCGAGGCGGTGGTGCCCACACCCCGTTGCTGTAAATCTTGTTGACGCAACAACGCGGCACCTCGCAGAGCTTCCTGCTCGACTGCGGCTGCCAACTCATCTTTGGCCAATGCAATCGCACGTTCGGCCTCGACGATTTCCAATTTCGCATCGCTTAAGTCGGATTCTGTGCGCAACAGGGCAGATTGCGCATCAGAATCGTCAAGACGCACCAAAATTTCGCCCTGTTCCACGACACCGCCTTCTGCGAAGTTTGGCGAAATCTCAACAATCTGGCCACCTGTAGCCATGCGTAAATCCAGTGTCCGGCGGCTTTGAACCTCACCAAATGCGGTCAAATAAGGTGTGATAGTTTGCGGCTCTGCGGCCCGCACGTTGACGGTAAATACACGTTCGCGGGCTTGGGGAACGCGCGCTTCACGCGATTGGACCTCTTTATAGGTTTCGTACCCCAGATACCCCCCGTATCCCAAAAGACCCAAAGCCATGGACATCAGGACCAGCCCGATTAAAGCCTGACGAAGAAAACGCATAGATTTAGTCCTTTAGTATATTCTTAGCTTATACGCATGAAATAGGCGAATAGATCAGTTTGTCACATGTACACAAATATTGAACGTTCCAAAATTTACTTCCGTCGCAAATATTCATCCAACCGCGACATTATTTCGACAAAGTTGCAAGGGCGATGACGAAAATCTAATTGTTTTTCCAAAATTTCGTCCCACGCGTCGCGACAAGCACCCGGTGATCCAGGTAGTGCAAATAGATACGTACCCCCTGCCACGCCCGCAGTTGCGCGAGATTGAATGGCCGAGGTGCCAATTTTTTGCATACTGACGATGGTGAACACCGTTCCGAATGCGTCGATCTCTTTTTCGTATACATCGCGGTGTGCTTCAACGGTCACATCACGCCCCGTCAGCCCCGTGCCGCCCGTTGAAATCACGACATCGACATCTGGATCGGCGATCCATATGCGCAGTTGTTCTGCAATTTGATCGCGTTCATCCGCGATGATTGCGCGATCAACCAATGTGTGCCCAGCGCGTTCCAGACGATCCACCAAGGTTTGACCGGATTTATCCTCATCCAATCGTCGCGTGTCTGACACGGTTAGAATGGCGATGCGCGTTGCAATGAATTCTTTGCTTTCATCAATTCGTGACACGGGTTTATCTGATCCTCTTTTGAACGGCTTGCAAATCCTGCCATGCTTCGCGTTTGGCCAAAGGATTGCGTAACAAATATGCGGGATGGAACATGGGCATAACGTCAACACCACATCCCGTTGCCCATTGTCCACGAAGTTTCGTAACACCGCGTTTTCCCAATAATGCCTGACAGGAAATGTTGCCCATCGCGACGATGATTTCTGGCTTGGCCAGTGCAATATGTCGCCGCAAGAACGGAAGCATCATGTCAATTTCAATCGGGCTTGGATCACGGTTCTGCGGCGGACGCCACGGCACAACATTGGTGATATAAATGCTGCCACCTGCGTCATCAGCCGTACGTGACAATCCAATCGCCGCAAACATCCGATCCAACAAGTGTCCAGCACGACCAACAAAGGGGCGTCCCTCCAGATCCTCGTCACGACCCGGGCCTTCCCCGACAATCATGATTTTGGCATCTGGGTTTCCATCGGCAAAAACCAACTGCCGTGCGCCGCGCTTCAACTGACAATGTTCAAACTGCGCCATGGCCTGTTTCAAACCAGCCAAATCCTGTGCTCCAGCTGTTGCCAATTCGGCAACTGCAACGGGATCAACCTTTTCAACACGTAGGGCAGGTGTTTGTTTTTGGGCCTTGGCGGGCTCCTTGACAGGGGCCTTATCGGTCAATTCAAACCTATTCACAGGCACGTCCAAGGTCGCCTCGGTCGCGCCAAGCTCAATTTGCCATTCAAGTAATGCCTTGGCCTGATGCCAATCCAACTGCGATTCCATGTAGCTAAACTAGCTTGGCCATATCGAAAGGAAAAGCACCCCTTGTGCCAAATCGCGCTTATGTGTAAGTCCCAACTACCAAATGTGAGGGCAAACATGAGCTTTACCAGTCAACACCTCTTGGGGATTGAGCCGCTAAGACCAGAGGCCATCACAGAGATATTGGATCTTGCCAACGCCTATGTAGAGCAAAACCGCAAAGCCGAGCGGCCTGACCCAACGCTGGCTGGATTAACGCAAATCAACATGTTTTTTGAAAACTCAACCCGCACGCAGGCCAGTTTTGAATTGGCTGGGAAACGGCTGGGCGCGGTTGTAATGAATATGGCCATGCAAGCCAGTTCTATCAAAAAGGGCGAAACCCTGATTGATACCGCACTGACATTAAATGCCATGCATCCCGATTTGTTGGTCGTGCGCCACCCCCAATCTGGGGCGGTTGATCTTCTGGCGCAAAAAGTGAATTGCGCGGTGTTAAATGCAGGTGATGGGCGACATGAACACCCTACGCAGGCCCTATTAGACGCGCTGACGATCATGCGGGCCAAGGGACGTCTGCATCGTCTGAATATCGCGATTTGTGGCGATATCGTCCATTCGCGCGTCGCGCGTTCAAATTTAATCCTATTGGGAAAAATGGAAAACCGTGTGCGTCTGGTTGGACCAGCAACGCTGATGCCACCTGATGTGGCCGAATTGGGTGTCGAGGTTTACCATGACATGGAAGAGGGCCTGCAGGACGTTGATGTTGTGATGATGCTACGCCTGCAGAAAGAACGCATGGATGGTGGGTTTATCCCATCTGAACGCGAATATTATCATCGCTATGGGCTCGATCGCGCGAAACTTGGGTTCGCAAAATCCGATGCAATCGTGATGCACCCAGGCCCCATGAACCGTGGTGTTGAAATCGACGGCGAAATTGCCGATGACATCAACCGTTCAGTTATTCAAGAGCAGGTTGAAATGGGCGTGGCTGTGCGTATGGCTGCAATGCACCTTTTGGCGCGTAATATGAAAAATCAAAGGGACGTTTTGACATGAGCATCCTATTTAAGAACGCACAGATCATCGACCCCGCCGCTGACGAAGTTACAACCAACGATCTGATGGTTCGCGATGGAATGATTGTCGATCCATCAGGTAAAGCGGAAACAGTTATTGATTGTTCTGGCAAATACCTTGCGCCTGGTATCGTGGATATCGGTGTTAAGGTTTGCGAACCGGGTGAGCGTCATAAAGAAAGCTATAAAACCGTTGGTGCGGCCGCGGCAGCAGGGGGTGTAACGACAATCGTAACGCGCGCCGATACGGATCCTGCGATTGATACGCCTGAAGCATTGGAATTCATTCGTCGCCGCGCGGCCGAGGTTGCGCCCGTGAAAGTTTTACACATCGCGGCCCTAACCAAGGGGCGCGCGGGCCGTGAAATGACAGAAATCGGATTTTTGCAGGATGCGGGCGCGGTTGCGTTTTCCGATGGCTATCGCGTCGTGCAAAATACCAAAGTGCTGGCCCGTGCGATGGTTTATGCCAAATCCTTGGGCGCATTGATCATTGCCCACCCGCAGGAACCCATCCTGTCAGATGGCGGCGTTGCAACCAGTGGCAAGTTTGCCTCCCTTCGCGGGTTACCCCATGTGTCACCCATGGCCGAACGCATGGGATTAGACCGCGACATTTCCATGATTGAAATGACAGGCGCGGCCTATCACGCGGATCAAATTACCACAGCACGCGCATTGCCTGCGCTAGAGCGCGCGAAAAAGAACGCCCTAAACATCACCGCGGGAACATCAATTCATCACCTGACGTTAAATGAATTCGACATTGCGGATTACCGTAGTTTTTTCAAAATGACACCGCCACTGCGCAGCGAGGATGATCGCATCGCGATGGTGGAAGCTGTTTCCACAGGGTTGATTGACATCATTTCCTCGCAACACACCCCACAAGACGAAGAAAGCAAACGCCTTCCGTTTGAGGCAGCGGCATCAGGTGCAGTTGGCCTAGAAACGTTTTTACCCGCGGTGCTGCGCCTGTATCATTCAGGGCATTTGACATTGAACCAAATTTTCAGGGCTGCATCCTATAATCCAGCCAAGCGGTTGGGTTTGAATTCGGGTCGCGTGGACATCGGTGCCCCTGCTGATTTGATGCTGTTCGATGCAGATGTGCCGTATGTTTTGAACCGTGAAAACCTGCATTCCAAATCAAAGAATACGCCATTTGATGAGGCGCGTTTACAGGGCAAAGTTTTGCGCACGTTCGTTGGCGGACAAGAGGTTTACCGCGCATGAGCATCCTACCCGAACTCAACTCATCCTTCATGATCATGGCGCAATGGGGCTTGATTGGGTATCTGCTTGGCTCTATCCCCTTTGGGGTTCTGATCTCGGGCCTGATGGGACTTGGCGATCTGCGTAAAATTGGGTCGGGTAACATTGGGGCCACAAATGTATTGCGCACAGGAAACAAATTCGCAGCGGCGGCCACCCTGATCCTTGATGGAGGAAAAGGTGCCGTAGCCGTTTTGATTGCCATGGCATTTGCCGCACCTGATGCGGCACAAATCGCCTCGCTCGCTGCATTCGCAGGCCACTGTTTTCCAGTCTGGCTACGATTTAAGGGTGGCAAGGGTGTTGCCACGTTTTTGGGGATTTTACTGGCGATTGCATGGCCCGTTGGGATTGCCGGGTGTCTGACATGGCTTGTGACCGCATTAGCATTGCGCATTTCATCGCTCTCGGCATTGGCTGCCGCGGCTTTAGCGCCAATTTGGGCTGCACTCCTTGGTTATTCAACAGTTTCGGGTCTAGCCGCTGCGCTGACTCTGTTAATTTTTTATCGTCATAGTGCGAATATTTCGCGCATCATCGCGGGGACCGAACCAAAGATCGGCGCATCAAAATCCTGATTTTTGGTAAAATTCCTGCATCAGTTTAACGCATTCCGCCTGATGGGTCAGTGGCACCATATGACCCGCCCCATCAATCCCATGATCGCTGGCTTGGGGCATCAATTCGACCAATGCTGCGTGAATATCCTGCATGATTGGAATGCTGCGCGCGCCACGAATAAACAGTGCAGGACCCTTGTAATTCGCCAAACCTGTCGGACCCAACAGCCCATGCACATCCTGATGCAGCGCGGGTGTTCCCGCGTCAACAACATCAATTTTATCAATCATTGATTGGCGTAAATTTGGGGGGATCGCCTCCCACGGGGTGCCATCACCCCACATTTTCAGAAACTCGATTGTTGCACGCTCTTTTTCGTTGTTTTTGATTGCCTCAACAAAATCTTGCGCCTCTGCCTCGTAGGATGCCCGCAGTGTTGGCGTACGTTGAAAGGCTGCTTCGACGAACACCGGTTCGAACAAAACGACGGATTTGATACGCTCTGGCATCTGGGCCATCAATCGCAATGCAACGGTCGCACCAAAGGAATGCCCAATCAAATGGATCGGGCCTTCGATAAAGCTTTCAGCAATTTCCGTGGCACGATCCTGCAAATCGCCGTTGAAATCCCAATGGCCACTTTGACCATGACCAGGAAGGTCAAAGGCAGTCGTAGTAAAGCGATGTTCAAACGCTATTGCGATTAGCGCCATGGCACGTGCCGACGACAAAGTACAATGCATCATCAAGGCGCGTTCGTTCCCGTTGCCCAAAACCATGTGGTTGATGGACAAACCTGCGCGTGTATCTTTTGTCACTTTAGCTGCCTTTGGTTAGATATGCCTCAAGATCCCCAAGTCGGTCCTGACCCCAGAATTTTGCGCCGTCCTCTAGCACATAGAATGGCGCGCCGAAAACCCCATGTGACACTGCGTCCTCAAGGTTTTGCGCGTATGTTTCAGCCCCACTCAGCATTCCAGACATCGTCAAACCGCGATCAAATCCATTGGCAACCAACAAATCCTGCAGCACGGCATCATCGGCAACGTCCTTTTCCTCGGCCCATGCTGCGCGCAAAATTCCCTGAACCAGTCCCCCTAAATCACCATCACCTGCATTTTGCGCCGCGATGATTGCATAGGATGCAGGTGCGGGGTTGGTGGGCACGTGGGCAGGTTTCAAATGAAACGGCATATCCAGCATCGCTGCGCGACGCGTCAGATCCTGTGCCCGATAATCAAGCCGGGACGGATGCCGATCAGGCAAGGCAACACCCCCTGTGCGCCCGAATAATGAAACCACGTCGACAGGGCGATAATGGATCGAGGCACGCACTTTTTCCGCGATATTTTCCAACGCATCTCCCGCCAAATAGGTGTACGGCGACAAGGGTGTGAAAAAATAGTCGATTTTTGGCATATTTTGATATCCTTTTGAGGCAGTCGCGCCTTTGTTTGCTTTGACTCACGGTAATGCCATGCTAAGCGAAGTCAACGTCACGAATCTGTAACATTTCGCACCTGGGGACTGAAATCTATGGCAGCAAATGAACCAAAACTCATCGCCGGCAACGCCAACCTACCACTCGCCAAAGCCATCGCGCGCCGCATGAGTTTACACCGTGGATTAACCATTGATTTGGTGGATGCACGTGTTGAACGTTTCAACGACCAAGAAATCTTTGTAGAAGTGTTCGAAAACGTGCGCGGCGAAGATATGTACATTATTCAGCCCACATCAAACCCAGCGAACGACAACCTCATGGAATTGTTGATTATGGCCGACGCGCTGCGTCGCTCATCCGCCTCACGCATTACAGCCGTCATTCCATATTTTGGTTATGCACGCCAAGACCGCCGCACCAAGGCGCGTACACCCATCACAGCGAAATTGGTTGCAAATATGATTGTCGAGGCGGGCATCGAACGCGTTCTAACCATGGATTTGCACGCGACACAGATCCAAGGGTTCTTTGATATCCCTGTTGATAACCTTTACGCCTCACCGATTTTTGCGTTGGATATCCAAAGTAATTTTGCAGATTCAATGGACGACATGATGGTGGTTTCACCCGACGTTGGCGGCGTTGCGCGTGCACGTGAATTGGCCAAGCGCATTGGTGCGCCCCTGTCGATTGTGGACAAACGTCGCGAAAAAGCAGGTGAAGTTGCAGGTATGACCGTTATTGGCGATGTGACAGGCAAAAAATGCATCATCGTTGACGACATGTGCGATACAGCTGGAACTCTGTGTAAGGCCGCCGAAGTGCTAATGGAAGCAGGCGCAAGCGAGGTTCACGCCTATATCACCCATGGCGTCATGTCAGGTCCCGCGGTTGAACGAGTCACTAATTCTGTGATGAAATCTTTGGTCATCACCGATTCAATCGAACCAACAGAAGCGGTGAAAGGTGCGCATAACATTCGTATCCTGCCCACTGCGCCAATGTTTGCCCAAGCGATCCTGAACACTTGGAACGGCACATCTGTTTCGTCCCTGTTTGATGATCAAACGCTAGAACCAATTTACGACGGTTTGCTATAGGCGTTAAACGTCCCAGATTTCATCAGGGTCAATCGCCTCGCCAATTGCCTGCCACGTGACATGCATGCGAGCAATTCGGGTATCGTCCCATGTTTCGAAACAGGCTGTGAAACCGCTTTCTGTAATATCAATGGCCTGAAGTTTCATGCGAAAATTTGTTTCGCTATGAACATCCCACAATGAAATGTTCATTGTAACAGAGGGTGAGCTGATGAATTTTTCTTTGAACGTAACGCGTTTGTGACGTTCGCGCGACCCTAATCCACCCCACATTTCGCCCGCTTTATCAATGTCAGAGAACATCGTGGATGTCCCACTTTGAATACCGATCTTATTCGAAGAAATCAGTTTCATACTCTTCCACCTAAACCGTAGTTTAGATGACACAAAAAAAGAGGGCAGCGCAAGCCACCCTCTTTCATCAATTACAAGAAATTATCTTCTTGAGAACTCTGGATAGGCCTCCATCCCCAATTCGGACGTGTCCAAACCGTTGATTTCATCCTCTTCGCTGACGCGAATACCTATGACCGCTTTCAACACTGTCCATAGAATCCCGCTGGTAACACAGACGAACAATCCAACGATCACAATCGAAATGATCTGCACGCTGAAACTTGCATCGCCATTTGTCAACGGCACGGCCAATGTTCCCCAGATACCTGCCAACAGGTGAACTGGGATCGCACCCACAACATCATCAATCTTCATACGATCCAACATTGGCACCGCTAGAACAACGATCACACCACCGATACCACCAATCAATGTGGCCGCACCCAATGATGGGGTCAAAGGTTCTGCCGTGATGGACACAAGTCCCGCCAATGCACCGTTTAGGATCATGGTAAGGTCAGGTTTACGATACAGCATTTGTGTTAGGATCAGTGCCACAATCGCACCACCGGCTGCAGCCGCATTTGTATTGGCAAAGATACGAGAGATATCAGCGACATCACCAATTGATCCCATTGCCAATTGTGAACCTCCGTTAAAGCCAAACCAACCCATCCACAGAATAAATGTACCCAATGTCGCAAGCGGTAGGTTTGAACCCTGCATCGGGATCACACGGCCATCTTTTGCGTATTTACCGATACGTGGACCAAGGATCAGTGCACCCATCAAGGCCGCCCATCCACCAACAGAGTGAACAACAGTTGAACCCGCGAAATCAAGGAAACCCATCGCATCAAGGAAACCACCACCCCATTTCCAGCTGGCCTGGATTGGATAGATGACAGCAGTCAGCACGATAGTGAAAATTAGAAACGGCCACAGCTTGATCCGCTCGGCCAAGGTGCCCGATACGATTGATGCAGTTGCTGCACAGAACATCATCTGGAAGAAGAAATCTGAACCAGTTGAAGCATATCCATAATCGTCAACGCCATCCGCGCCAACGCCAACCGCCTCAAGGACCGCTGATCCAAAGACGCCGGACAGAATGCCTTCAACTGACCAAGTCCCCAGTGGATACATTAGGTTGTAACCTATCAAATAGTAAAATACCGCAGCCAAGGAAAAAAGCGCCATGTTCTTGGTCAACTGCATCGTGACATTTTTGGAACGCACCAATCCCGCCTCTAGCATGGCAAAACCCGCGGCCATCCAGAAAACCAAAAAACCACCGATTAAGAACAACAGCGAATTCAAAATGAAAACGCTATCCGTGGGAACCGCAACGGCAACGTCCTGTGCAAACGCGCTACTGGCGGTTCCCACCAGACCCAGCGCAGCAATTGAAATCCGAGTACTAAGTTTTTTCATGGTCTCATTCCTTTTAAATTGCGTCCGCACCGGTTTCACCGGTACGCACACGAATTGTTTGTTCCACGTCGAGGACAAAGATTTTTCCGTCCCCAATTTTCCCTGTGCGCGCTGTGTCGGTGATTGTTTTGACAACATCTTCGGCTTGCGCTGCTTCTACGACCAATTCGATGCGAATTTTGGGAACAAAATTTACAGTGTATTCAGCGCCGCGATAAATCTCGGTATGGCCAGACTGTGCGCCAAATCCTTTAATTTCGGACACCATCATGCCTCTGACACCTTTTTCTGTCAGGGCTTCTCGAACCTCGTCCAACTTATAAGGTTTAATTGTTGCTATGATCAGTTTCACATCGTCCTCCTTGGACCTTCACAAAAATTCCGTGGCACCATCCAAGGCGTGAAATTGCTGACTGAGAAGAAATCCAAAGCAAATTCGCGTCAAAAATCTGTAGTTTTGCACAAATTTTCATCATTATTTTCTTAATGATTATTTTTTAATCATTTTTACTATGTTTTTTAACACTTTTTTACGCGCATTCGACGTCAATTTGGCGTAAACAGGACAAAAAAATTCGAGCAATAAATGAAAAATAAGGGCAAAAAACCGCGTTTAGTCGCC
>JAKMGV010000249.1 GCA_022424725.1 Paracoccaceae bacterium | reverse complement strand
CTGTTGACGTGATGACAGCATCGCTTAACACCGCATTTGATGTGAGCGGTGTTGCCTATGATATCGCTGCGCAACGCGCCTATGTCCGTTTGGAAGGTTTTGAACAATCCGTGAAATATAGAACGAAATCGCTGATGGAAATTTTGGGTGTTCAACGCGATATTTCTGTTTACGAAGACGCGGAAAGTGGAAACGTGTGGTCGAATATTCGAATGCTTTCCGCGATTTCCAGTCAGCGTGGTGATTTGTGGAAAATCTCTGTGCGTCCGACCGATGGACCCCAGATTGTTCAAAAATTGGGATTAGCGTCGGGGATCATAGATTGGTCTGGTGGTTTGATTTGGGCAAAGTTGGACGCTGGCAAAATGGCGTGTGATATTTTGGGCGATATTTCAGGCCATGCAATTAATCTTTCTGCAAGGGCGGGCTTAAAATTCTCAAACATCAATCCAGCGCTGACGCATCTGCAAGGCGCAATTCGCGAAAAATTTGATCCCAAAGGTATCTTTAATCCGGGCTTAATGGGGTAGGCATGCAAACGTTTTTTTCTGATGACCAATTGAAGGACATCGATTTTCAACGCTCAAACGAAATTTTGCGGGCTTGCGTGCATTGTGGATTTTGTACAGCGACATGCCCAACCTATCAGGTTCTGGGCGACGAATTGGATAGCCCACGTGGGCGTATATATCTGATCAAAGATATGTTGGAAAATAACCGCGTACCTGACAAGAAAACGGTTCAACACATAGATCGATGTTTGTCATGTTTATCCTGCATGACGACCTGTCCATCAGGGGTGCACTACATGCATCTGGTTGATCATGCGCGTGCCTATATCGAACAAAATTACAAGCGTCCTTTGAGTGAACGCCTGTTGCGATCGGTTTTGGCAAAGGTGCTTCCCTATCCAACACGTTTTCGTCTGGCCCTTTTGGGTGCAAAACTGGCGCGGCCATTTGTGCGATTTGTGCCGGATGCACGCCTGCGTGCGATGATCAAAATGGCACCCAAACAGATCCCCGCCGTTAGTCGGAACGACGATCCACAGGTGTTTCCGCCTGAAACGCCGATCAAAAAACGCGTGGCGCTTATGACAGGGTGCGCGCAGCGGGCTCTGCATACTGATATCAACGACGCTACGATCCGCGTGTTGAAACGGTTTGGATGCGAAGTGGTGATTGCTGACGGACAGGGGTGTTGTGGTGCATTGACCCATCACATGGGCAAGGTCGATGAATCGCATGCATCAGCGGCCAAAAATATCAATGCATGGTACGCTGAAATCGAAAACGGCGGATTAGATGCAATCGTGATCAATACCAGTGGGTGTGGCACAACAGTCAAGGATTATGGTCATATGTTCCGCGGCACGCCGCTTGCTGAAAAGGCCGCCAAAGTGTCCGCAATTGCCAAGGATGTCTCGGAAGTATTGGTTGATCTGGATATACCTGAACAGGCGCATGCCGATTTGCGCGTGGCCTATCACGCCGCCTGTTCATTGCAGCACGGACAAAAGATCAAGGATCATCCAAAAACACTGTTGCGCAAAATGGGATTTGAGGTTGTTGAACCTGCTGATGCGCATTTGTGTTGTGGATCAGCTGGTACGTATAATCTGATGCAGCCTGAAATTTCAGGGCAATTGAAAACGAACAAGCTGCGCCGATTGATGGCCAAGTCGCCCGATATTATCGCTGCGGGCAATATTGGATGCATGATGCAACTGGGATCAGATGCCGAGGTTCCTGTTGTGCATACAGTCGAACTGATCGATTGGGCAACGGGCGGACCCAAACCCGCAGCGTTAAACGCGGGGGCAAAATCCGAAAAGCCTGAAATTCCTATCCTTAGATAGTTGACCTTGGTCACATTCTTGCCTCAACTCTCTGCTAAGCCTTGCGGCTTAGTCAGGAGTGATCGGTGTGCGATTCTTAGTGAGTGGTATTTTTTGGCTTTTAAGTAGCTTTGCCGTTGCTGCAGAGAGCGATCTTGATTTGTTGAATTCCATGGATCAGGGGCGCGAATGGGGTGCGGTTGGGCGTCTATCTTTGGATAATGGCAATGGGTTTTGCACGGCGACATTAATCGCTGATGATATCGTATTAACCGCAGGACACTGTGTTTATGATAAAACAACGGGTGCGTTGGCGGACCTAACATCCTTTGAATTTCAGGCAAGTTGGCGCAATGGTCGCGCGGAAAGCTATCGTGGTATTCGCGAAATTGCCGTGCATTCACAATATCAGTTTGCCGAAGAAGCAAGCATTGAACGCATTCAGTTTGATGTCGCGCTTTTGCGTTTGGTCACACCCATTCGCAATCCCAATGTGACGCCGATGAGTTTGGCTGAACTGCCTAAAATTGGCAGCGACATCGGGGTTGTGTCATACGCCAAGGGTCGGATGGAAGCGCCATCTGTTCAAAGCCGTTGCCTAGCAGCGGCACAGCAAAACAATGTTCTGGTTATGACTTGCGACGTGGACTTTGGTGCGTCTGGTTCCCCAGTTTTTGCGACCACGCAGGCTGGCATTGGCATCGTGTCGGTTGTTTCGGCAATGGCGGATATGGACGGGCGTCCTGTTTCACTTGGTGCATCCGTAAATCCCGTTGTCACAGATTTGATTGCAAAACTATCTCCGACTGATGAACTGCGCTCTGATACGGGTAGGCGGCGAAATACAGGCGCAAAGTTTCAGCGTCCCTAGCCCTTGAAACCCTATGGGGCCTTTCCCACTTATGTGACACAGACGCCACCGAGTGGGTCTGTTGATTATAATTCCTGCGCCAGTTGGGCAGGGCAATGAAATGGTTTCGCTCAAAGGAGGACACCCATGCGACATTTTGATTTTTCACCCCTATATCGTGCAACCGTTGGTTT
>JAKMGV010000248.1 GCA_022424725.1 Paracoccaceae bacterium | reverse complement strand
GACTGGCAAAACCGTATTGCGCGCGTGCCCTATTACATGCGCACCTTGGCAGGCCTAAGCCCGACAGAGGCCGAATTTGCGCGTTTTCGGGCGAAATTCACGCATCTGGATTCCGCTAACGAATAAGAAAACTACGCAAGGAATCTTTGAATAATCTCTAATACTAACGATTAAGCACACGCCCGTGGGCGGTTAACAGGGCTGAGGCAACGAAGCCCCCGCCCTTCAGGACAGGCGCGGGCTGGATCAACCGCGATTAGTCTTCGCTACGCTTCGACCGCGCTTGATCTGGGCGAAAGATATCAAAAAGCTCCTGTACGTTGATCACTGCATTTTCCCTTAACCAACAGCAACACGAAACGGTTTTGGCCCTCGAAATGCCCAGCCCATGTAATGGACATCGGAGAGCAATCGTGCATTTGGGAAACGATCAAAAAACAGGGGCAAGGCCACCTCTGCAATCATCGCCTTGGATATCCATGCGCCAGCACAAAAATGTGGTCCCGCACCAAACGAAATCGCCGGCCCCACATCGCGCGTAACATCATATTGATCACTGTTTTCAAAATGATCTTCGTCCCGATTGGCCGAGGAAAACATGAAAAACACGCGATCCTCTGGCTGAAACTCAAACCCTGCGTATGTGTGCGGTTCTGCTATGCGGCGCGGTGACATGCCGATGGGTGACATCCAGCGGGCATATTCCTCAAACGCATTCATCCACGTGGCCTGACCCGATGTGATTTTGTCCAATTGATCGGGATTTGCCAGCAAGGTGCCAATGACACCCGCAATTGCATCACGGGGTTCATTTTGTCCCCCTGAAATCGCAAGCTTAACATTGGCGGAAATCGTTGCGGGATCAAAGCCCGCCTTGTGTTGGATTGACAAAAGTGACGGGAAATCATCGCGATCCGCCTGTCCCATGCGCTCCTCAATGTGCCGATCGATTGAGGCGGTGCAATCATGGCAATGCGCCTCAACCGCGGGATCGCCCGTGTAATTTGCACATCCATCAATCATCGCTTGGGACACGCGGTCCATTTCACGCCAATCCATTTTGGTCAGACCCGTCACCGATTTCAATGCCTCTGCCGAAACGGGCATGGCAAAATCATTGACCACATCAATGTCACCTTGCCCTGCGATGCGGTCCAAAATGTCCTGGGTTTGGCGTATAAACTCGGCCTTCCAAACATCACGGACAGTTTTTGGAGAAACCGCGGGGAAAATCGCATGGCGTTCGCGCTGATGATCGGCGCCATCTTTGCGCATCATATTTTGGCCCATCAGTTGCGTCATCAATCCATCAGGTTGATCCGAGGAAAAGACCGAAATGTTTTTTTCACATATGAAAATGTCGTCGCGTTTGCTCATCAATATCGCATTGAGTTCGGGGACATAGGCGATAGGCGCGTCCCGCCTCAGGACCGCGAGGGCTGGATAAGGATCACGAATAAAAGTATCTAAATGAATGCTTTGCTGAATGGGTTTCATGTTGCCTCCATGCCCACGGCGAGATATTGATTGGGATCAAAAACCGATAGGTCTTTGTTCACAGGACGATTTGAAATCATCTCGGCCAAAATGCGGCCCGTTTTGGGACCCGCGGTTAATCCGATGTGCTGATGCCCAAACCCAACATGCGCATTTGACAGATGCGCAGGTCGTCCAATCACGGGATAGGAATTGGCCGTTGTCGGGCGAAACCCGTGCCATACCTTCATATCATCATAGCGGACATGGGGCAGATATTTTGCGATATGTCGCGTTAAATAATCAACAGCCCTGGGATTATCAGGCGCATCCAATCCCGCAAATTCCAATAATCCCGCCAAACGAATGCGACCCGCCATCGGAGTCACCACAAATTTACCCGCTGAAATCATCACGGGCAGTTTGGGTATGAGCGATGGATTGATCAGTTCCACATGATAGCCCCCTTCGCTTTCCAATGGGATCGACAACCCCAATTGTTTGGAAATGCCCTGCACCCATGGACCTAGGGTGAATACATATTGCTCCGCTGTAATGGGCCCCTGATCCGACTGCACACATTCTATTTCACCATTAGCAATCACAACATCGCTGACACTGGCATTAAGAAACGCGCCACCTTGGTTAAGGAAATGGGCAAACAAGGCCCGCGAATAGGCCAATGGATCGCTGATACGGCCATGATTTTTGTGCCGTGCCACATGGGAAAAATTCCCCTGATGGAATGGGTCTGTTTTGGCAAATTCTTCGCCTGTTTCGATGTCAATCTGATACCCAAGCGCGCGGCGAAATGCGATGGCAGGCATATCCGCGTCCAATGCCGCCTGACTGTCATATCCGTGGCAATAATCATCAGGGTGAATAAACCGCGCAGCCCCCGTGCCTTGGGCCAATGCCATATGCTGATCATAGCTGTCGCCCAGCAGATAGCTCATTTCCTGAGCAAAGCGACTTACATGCTTTTTTGTGCCAAAGGACAGATATTTCATTAAAAACGGCAACAACCGCGGCAGATACCGCCACCGCAAAAACAGGGGTGATTTTCTCGACAGCACCATTTTGGGGATTTTCGCGATCAACCCCGGCACCGTCACGGGCAAAACTGCACCTGCCGCCAAAATGCCTGCGTTCCCGTAGGACGTGCCCGACCCCGGTTCCGCGCGATCAACCAATTTCACATCATGGCCAAAGCGCTGTAGCCAAATCGCGGTTGATAACCCGTTTATGCCAGCCCCAATAACGACGCACTTCATCTAGCAGCCTCCTGTTTCAACTGAGGCTAAATTAAAGGGGCGTTAAGTCAAATGGGATTTCAAAAAAAGGGACCGACGCAAGCGCCGGCCCTTAGTGGCATGTAGGGAGTTATTACAAACGAATAACATGAAT
>JAKMGV010000247.1 GCA_022424725.1 Paracoccaceae bacterium | reverse complement strand
TACGGCTTGAACCCGCGCTTGTATCCCTCATGAACGAATTGGAAGAGATTACAAAATACAATTCAACAGTGAACTTGACGGTTGCGTTGAATTATGGTGGTCGTGACGAAGTGTTTCGCGCAACCAAACGTCTGGCGCAGGATGTTGCAGATGGGAAATTATCCCCTGAAGCGATAAATGAAGAAACACTGCCTAAGTATCTGGATACACAGTTTTTACCAGATCCAGATTTGGTTATCCGCACATCGGGTGAGGCGCGGATTTCTGGATTTTTGCTTTGGCAATCTGCCTACGCGGAATACGAATTTATTGATACACTTTGGCCCGATTTTACCCCAGACATCTTTGAACATGTTTTGCGCAATTATGGCAAACGTGAACGACGTTTTGGGGCGGTTATTGCATGAGTGACACGTCAAAGTTCGCGGATTTAAAAACCCGTTTTATGTCCGCAATTGTGATGGTGGCAGTTGGTGCCACGGCACTTTGGTTTGGGGGGTGGATTTTCACTCTGTTGATTGTCGCTGCCGTGTTCGCAATGCATTGGGAATTGGGCCGCATGTTAACGCCCTTATCCATGCAGGCGCGTTTGTTTTCTGCGGTAACATCTGCGATTGCCTTGATCTGGGTCCTGACTACCGACAGCGTAACAGAACAGATCGTGGTGATTATCATCGCGACGCTGTTGCAGCGGGTCTATTTTCATACGGTGGACACGTTGGGAACGCTGGTGTCCTTGGGCATCATGATTGGCGCACTTCTTTTGATCCATCTGCGCACGGAAATTGGAATGACCGCAACGCTATGGATCATCGGGTTGGTCGTGATCACGGATATCGCGGGCTATTTTGTCGGGCGCATTGTGGGTGGTGCGAAATTTTGGCCTGCATTCAGCCCGAAAAAAACATGGTCCGGGATCGTGGGTGGTTGGGTTGGTGCCGTTCTCTTCACCTATGTTATGGTACAGGGTGGTTATCTTTCCCTGCATGTGGAAACGGCCGTTTTCATTGCGCTTTGTCTCTCATTCGCTTCGCAGCTTGGGGATATCACCGAAAGCGCGCTTAAGCGGGCTTCTGGTGTCAAAGACAGCTCAAACCTGATCCCCGGACATGGCGGCGTGATGGATCGCTTTGATGGGGTGATCGGTGCAAGCCTTGTCTATGCCGCGATATTGGGATTGATGACATGGCTGTGAAACGTGTTTCAATCTTTGGCGCGACGGGATCCATAGGCCAAAACACGCTGGATCTGATCGGGCGCGATCAAGAGAGATTTCAGGTTGATACCTTAACAGGTGGCCATCAGGTCGACCAATTGGCGCAAGACGCCCAAAAATACGGCGCCCGCATGGTGGTCACGGCCTATGATGATCACTATCAGGGGCTAAAATCCGCGTTGTCAGACACCGACATTCAGGTTGGGGCGGGCGCATCGGCCATGAAAGAGGCGGCATCGCGCCCCGTTGACATGGCAATGTCGGCGATAGTTGGGGCTGCTGGATTGGAACCCGGATTAACGGCCATGAATGCAGGGGCCGACCTGTTACTCGCAAATAAAGAAAGCATGGTCGCGGCTGGCGCTTTGACCCGCACAACTGCACGGGAAAACAACGTTGCCTTGTTACCGGTGGACAGCGAACATTCGGGTGTCTTTCAGGTCCTACAAGGCGAGCAGCGCGATACCATTGAACGTGTGATCCTAACCGCCTCGGGCGGTGCATTTCGGGATTATACGTTAGAGCAAATGCAATCCGTCACCCCTGAACAGGCCTGCGATCATCCCACCTGGGCGATGGGGCAGCGGATCACAGTTGATAGTGCATCTATGTTCAATAAGGCATTGGAAGTTATTGAAGCTAAAGAGCTATTTGATTTAACGCCAGGACAGATAGAAGTTTTGGTTCACCGTCAATCGCTTGTCCATGCATTGGTCGAATTTCAGGACGCGGGCATTATCGCGCATGTGGGTCCACATGATATGCGCCATGCGATTGGCTATGCGCTTTATGGGGGAAATCGCGCGAACCTTCCGCTTCAGCGGTTGGATTTCACAAAAATTGCACGCCTTGATTTTGCGGCCCCTGATCTGAAAAAATACCCCTCGATTGACCTGGCATATCAGGTGATGCGGGCAGGCGGCCTGATGGGCGCGGCCTTTAACGCGGCCAAGGAGAAAGCATTGGATGCGTTTTTGGCGCGACAGATTGGGTTTTTACAGATGTCAGAGGTTGTCAAATCGGTGATCGACACTTTATCTGACACAGACCATGGGTTTGAGGATGCATTAAACCTAGAACACATTTTGGGAATGGATGCCTTGGCCCGCGATATGGCCGAGAGTGTCTGTGCAACGCAAAAATAAATAGGGACGGTTTGGTTTGAGCACATTGTTACCAGCCTTCGGTGGCGTCGGTTTTACGTTGATTGCATTTATTGTGTGTCTTTCAATCATCGTTTTCATTCATGAATATGGACATTACATCGTCGGCCGTTGGAGCGGTATTCACGCCGAGGTGTTTTCAATTGGCTTTGGCCCTGTTTTGTTTGCGCGCATTGATCGCCGTGGCACTGTTTGGCAGGTGGCGGCCATCCCGCTGGGCGGTTACGTCCGATTTAAAGGGGACAAGGGGGCCGCAAGTGATGCAGACACTAGTGCCCTAGATGATATGGACGCAGCACAGCGGCGCTCAACCATGCATGGCGCACCGCTTTGGGCACGGGCCTCGACCGTGGCGGCAGGTCCTGTGTTTAACTTTATCCTATCGCTGATCCTGTTTTTCGGGCTGTCGATCAGTCAGGGCGTCACCAAAAATCCGCTGACCGTTGGACAGGTTTATGATGTCCCCCAAGTGTCCGAGGTGCAGGTGGGCGACATTCTGAAACGGGTCGGTT
>JAKMGV010000246.1 GCA_022424725.1 Paracoccaceae bacterium | reverse complement strand
TGACGCGTTCCGATTTACCCAGCATGGCATCACTGCGCGCGATCGAAGCCTTAGATCGTTTAAAAACAGCATCTGCAGTGGCCAAAGAGCTGTCTCAAACCCAAAGTGCGGTTTCACGGCAACTTCAACTACTGGAACAGCAGTTGGGTCAGGACATCATCACACGGCGCAACAATCGGCTGGAATTAACACCAAAGGCCAAAGAGTTCGCCGAAACAATTCGCACAGCCTTGGGCATGATACACACTGCCACCCAAGATTTACAGTTTGAGGATCAGGCAAACACCCTGACACTCGGCATATTACCCGCATTTGGCATGCGGTGGTTAATGCCGAAATTAGGGGATTTTTCAAAACAACATCCTGACATTACGATCAATATGTTGACGCGCCTTATTCCATTTGATTTTGACGCGGAACCCATTGATGCGGCGCTACATTTTGGCGATTCAAATTGGGCCAATGCTTCCTCGATGCGGTTAAAATCCGAATATGTGGTCCCTGTATGTCGTCCCGATTATTTTGACGACCCCCCCACCCTAGGATCGATTGCCGCGTCCGAATTGTTGCAAATCATGTCGCGTCCCACGTCCTGGTCGGATTGGTTTATTCAACAAGGGTTTGATCAGGATATCAAACGACCCGCAACCTCGTATGATCAGTTTTCAACCATCCATCAGGCTGTTTTGGCGGGTTTGGGCGTGGCATTGATGCCGAAATACTTGGTGGAAGAGGATTTGGCACGCGGCATTTTAATATGCCCCTATGCGGGTGACGGTCAGGTGGCGCACTCTTATCATTTGGTTTGGCCAAAACGTGACCGCATCAAACCCGCTGTGCGTAAATTTCGGGATTGGTTGGCAGGTCAGGTTGAGGGTGAAGACCCCTACCCGCGTTAACCCAAGGCGTATCCCGCACCGCGCACCGTACGCAGTGGATCATCGCCGCCATGTTGGCACAATGCTTTGCGCAGCCGTCCAACATGCACATCCACCGTGCGCGTATCCACGTAGATGTCGCGTCCCCACACGCGGTCCAGCAATTGATCACGTGACCATACGCGGCCCGGTTTTTCCATAAATGTCGACAGCAAACGAAACTCGGTCGGTCCCAATTTCAATTCAGATTGTGAACGAAACACCTTATGCGTTTCGGGGTCCAGCATAATATCGCCGTATTCCAAACGATCCCCAACCGCCGCGGCACGGATGCGGCGCAAATGCGCCTTAACCCGTGCCATCAATTCAATCACGGAATAGGGTTTAACAACATAATCATCCGCGCCAGTTTCTAACCCACGGACGCGGTCCACCTCTTCCGCGCGCGCAGACAGCATGATGACAGGGATCTGACGTGTTTTTGAATTGCTTTTTAGGCGGCGACACACTTCGATCCCAGACAGCTGTGGCATCATCCAATCCAAAACGATCAGATCAGGATCATTTTCATCCACTAGAATCAGACCATCTTCGCCGTTATCTGCGGTGATCACATCAAACCCCTCGGCCTCTAGGTTATAGGCAAGCAATTCGCGTTGTGCAGGTTCATCTTCGACCAAAAGAACCGTTGGGCGGATCATAACCTTACTCTAAATCTAACGAGATATTGGCATCTGCTGATGTTTTATCCTTTTTCTCGCGTTCTTCAGTAGGACGATTCCCAGTAACGATATAGATCACTTGTTCCGCAATTGATGTCACGTGATCGCCCATACGTTCGATATTTTTCGCAATGAAATGCAGGTGCATACAGGGTGTGATATTGCGCGGATCTTCCATCATATAGGTTAGGAATTCACGGAATTGTCCGCTGTACATTTGATCGACGTCACGATCTCGTTGAATGACCTCTTCTGCCAACTTCACGTCCCGCTGGACATAGGCATCAAGCGCGTCTTTCAGCATCAATTCAACTTCACGCGCCAAACGACGCAGACCCTGACCTTTGTCAAACACATGCGGCATTTCCATCAGGACAGTTGTGCGTTTCGCCATATTTTTGGAATAATCGCCAATCCGCTCCAAGTTCGAGGCAACCTTGATCACCGACAAAACCAGCCGCAAATCAATTGCCGTGGGTGAACGCAGCGCCAATAGTTTGGCAGCCTCATCATTGATCAGGATTTCCAACTGATCAATAGCCTTGTCACGGGCACGCACATCCGCGGCCAATTCAACATCACGGGTGTCAAATGATTTCGCGGCGTCCAAAATCGACGCCTCGACCATGCCGCCCATTTTCATGATGTGCGCTTGGATCGCCTCAAGGTCACGGTCAAATGCAGAGAGAATGTGTTGTTGTTCGTTCATAATCTTATCCAATCCGCCCTGTGATATAGCTTTCGGTGCGCGGGTCCTCTGGATTTGTGAAGATGGTTGTTGTGTCCCCATATTCCACAAGGTTCCCCAAATGGAAAAACGCGGTTTTCTGACTAACCCGCGCGGCCTGCTGCATCGAGTGTGTGACAATCACAACGCAATAGCGTTTGCGCAAATCGTCAATCAATTCTTCGACCTGCGCGGTTGCGATTGGGTCCAGCGCGGAACAGGGTTCATCCATCAACAAAATCTCTGGTTCTGTGGCCACGGCCCGCGCGATACACAGGCGTTGTTGCTGACCCCCAGAGAGGCCCGTTCCCGCATCATTTAGACGATCCTTCACCTCATCCCAAATCGCGCCACGGCGCAGGGCCTTTTCTACGATTTCATCCAATTCGGCCTTGTTTTTGGCCAACCCGTGGATGCGCGGACCATAGGCCACATTATCATATATGGATTTTGGAAACGGGTTTGGTTTTTGAAACACCATACCAACACGTGCACGTAACTGTACGGGATCAATGCGAGGATCATAAATATCCTCACCATCCAGTAGGATCTCACCACTGACACGGCAGAT
>JAKMGV010000245.1 GCA_022424725.1 Paracoccaceae bacterium | reverse complement strand
GTCGACGTTCAGGCACTGGCAGGCGATAGCGTTGACAATGTTCCCGGGGCACCCGGCATCGGTGTGAAAACGGCGGCTTTGCTGATCAACGAATATGGTGATTTGGATAGTTTGTTGGAACGCGCAGGCGAAATCAAACAACCAAAACGGCGTGAAACATTAATAAACAATGCGGATCAAATCCGCTTATCGCGGCAATTGGTCCAGTTGGATTGCAATACCCCACTGGACTTCACAATTGACGATCTGGAAATCCGTGATCCCGATCCCGATAAACTCCTCAGCTTTTTGGCAGAGATGGAATTTAGAACGCTGACCAAACGTGTTGCAGAGCGTTTTGGTAAAGACATGCCGCAAATCACGGATGCAGCACCTTCGTCGAATGCGGCGCAGTCTGCGGCCGTGAATGTTGCGGACATCGCTTTCGACGCTGAAAAATACGAATGCGTGCGGGATATGGCGACGCTTCAGGATTGGATCGCACGGGTCTACGAAGTCGGATATGTCGCGGTTGACACGGAAACCACATCGCTGAACGAAATGCAGGCTGAATTGGTCGGAATTTCTTTGTCAACACAGGCAGGTGAGGCCTGTTACATTCCCCTGACACACAAGGCGAACGCAGCAGATGATCTTTTTGGTGGTGCTGAACTTGCCGAGAACCAACTGCCGCTTAACGTTGCACTAGAGGCACTGACCCCGATGCTTCAGGATCCATCTATTCTGAAGATTGGGCAGAACATGAAATATGACACCAAGATCTTTGCAGGTCTTGGAATTGATGTAGCGCCAATTGATGACACCATGTTGATGTCATATGCGATGCATGGCGGTTTGCATAACCATGGCATGGATGCACTGTCTGAGCGATATTTGAACCACACGCCGATCCCGATCAAGCCGCTGCTTGGAACAGGGAAATCGGCCATTACATTTGACCGTGTTCCGATTGAGGAGGCGACGAAATACGCCGCAGAGGATGCCGATATTACTCTGCGTCTTTGGCAGTTGTTCAAACCACGATTACATGCATCCAAGGTTACGCGCGTTTACGAAGGTTTAGAGCGTCCTTTGATCCCTGTGCTGGCGAAAATGGAACGCACTGGCATCAAGGTGGATCGCGATACTCTGTCGCGCATGTCCAATGCGTTTGCACAAAAAATGGCAGCATTGGAATCCGAAATCCATGAAATGGCAGGCGAAGCGTTCAATGTAGGAAGCCCAAAACAATTGGGTGAGATCATGTTCGACAAGCTTGGATATGAGGGCGGTAAAAAAGGAAAGAACGGTGCCTATTCAACAGGGGCAGATATCCTAGAGGATTTGGCAACCATTCATGATTTGCCAAAACGTGTTTTGGATTGGCGTCAGTTGAGTAAGTTGAAATCAACCTACACAGATGCACTACAGGATCATATCAATCCAGATACAGGCCGTGTGCACACATCATATTCCATCGCAGGCGCGAACACAGGTCGCTTGGCGTCAACTGATCCCAATTTGCAAAACATTCCCGTTCGAACCGAAGAGGGTCGCCGTATTAGAGAGGCGTTTATTGCAGAAACTGGCAATGTCCTCGTGTCGCTTGACTATAGCCAAATTGAACTGCGGATTTTGGCGCATGTCGCGGGTATTGATAGCCTGAAACAAGCGTTTCGCGATGGTTTGGACATCCACGCGATGACTGCATCAGAAATGTTTGATGTTCCATTGGATGAAATGACGTCCGACATTCGCCGTCAGGCCAAGGCCATTAACTTTGGTGTCATTTACGGTATTTCAGGATTTGGATTGGCCCGTAACCTGCGTATCCCACGCGCAGAAGCACAAGGGTTTATTGACCGATATTTTGAGCGCTTCCCCGGAATCAAGGAATATATGGATCAAACCGTTACCTTTGCCAAAGAGCATAATCGGGTCGAAACACTGTTTGGTCGCGTCATTCATACCCCTGAAATCAAAGCCAAAGGTCCAACGGCAGGGTTTGCAAAACGCGCGGCGATAAATGCTCCAATCCAAGGAACAGCAGCGGATATTATTCGTCGTGCGATGATCAAAATGCCAAGCGCGATTAACCATTTACCCGCCAAGATGTTGTTGCAGGTTCACGATGAACTGCTGTTCGAAGTGCGCGAAGATGCGGTGGATAGTTTAATAAAATCAGCAAAGGACGTAATGGAAACGGCCTGTGATCCAGTGCTGAACATAGATGTCCCACTGATCGTGGATGCAGGGCAGGGTGCGCATTGGGCTGAGGCGCACTAAGCGCCTTCTAGTTCGTTTGCAGGGATAATTTTGAAAAAACTTCCATTGGACCAAACGCCAAACCATTGCTCATGGATCGATCCGATATCGACCATACGATAAAAACTTTTGCGATCAATCAATGCCTCAAGGCCCGCGCGAATGTGCACATAGGGCGATGGTTCCCCTGTTTCAGGATCGCGTTTTACGCGAATGGGGTCGTCGCCACCGGCAATGACCATGTCCCCAACATGTGTTTCAAATGTCAAAACTTGATCATCACCTTCCCCAGAAACCGTAAAATCAACGGCGACAAAGGGGGCGTCATCCACGATGATCCCAACCTTTTCGACGGGCGTCACCAAAAAATACTTTTCGCCATCCTTCCGCAGGATTGATGAAAATAGTTTCACCAACCCAAATCGCCCAATCGGGGTCCCCAAATAGAACCAAGTACCGTCACGCGCGATGCGCATATCAAGGTCGCCACAAAACGGAGGATTCCACAAATGCACGGGCGGTGGGCCCTTTTTTCCACTTGCCGCTCTGGCTGCTGCTGCGATGCCTTCTGCTCGGGCCATCGGTGAATTCTCGCCACTCATGACTTTGCCATTTTCCTTTATCGCGCTAGGCTCTTTAAAAACCTGTTATTTGATTTAGGGA
>JAKMGV010000011.1:2809-20449 GCA_022424725.1 Paracoccaceae bacterium | reverse complement strand
TGATTTAACGGGTAGCTTTGATGCCGCGCGCAAAGAGCGCCCACATATTTATTACCTGCCCACAGTGTTGCTGTGGACTGATCCGCAATTGGCGGTGGACCTGACGGGGCAACCCATGTCGCGGGTGGTTGAAGATAAACATCGACGCATACAATTTGCAGCGCTTTGTTTGGTGTCAAGCATGATCGGTTTTGCCGCATTATACGCAGCAGGGTTTAGCAGGTTTGGATCAGGACGTTTTATTGCATTGGCGATTTTCCTGCTTGTGATTGTGAAATTTGTGGAAAGTGTTGTGACAGAGCCCGCGCGCACAAATCTTGACCTGTGGTATTTGGTTTATGCACCCTCTTTCGTTGGTTTGGTCATGTTCTGGGTATTAATGTATCTATCGATCAACCCAAATGTTTTGCGCAAGAAAAATAAGCTATCGGGGCAAAATACATGATTTTACATCGCTATTTTGCAAATCGATTTTTGATGATTTTCCTGAGTGTGACCGCGATCTTTACGCTGTTCATCGGGTTAATCGCCTATGTTGAACAATTGCGCCAAGCAGGTGATCGCGCAGATGCCATGCAGGTGGCAATTTTGACCTTGTTCAATTTACCGACAGAGCTTTATCAAATCTTTCCGTTAATCGCGATCTTGGCCTCATTATGGTTCTTCCTGTCCCTCGCACGATCAAGCGAGTTGGTGATTTCCCGCGCCGCTGGGCGCTCAATCTTTCAAACACTCATCGCCCCCGTTGCAGCAATGTTGTGTTTGGGCAGTGTCATTGTTGGACTTGGCAATCCCATCGTTGCCAGCACCAAGAAACAGTACGTGGACCTGCGCGAAACATATTTCGACGGCCGACGCGCGAATTTTTCGATTGGGGCAGAAGGCCTTTGGTTAAGACAAGGCGACGACTTGGGCCAGACGGTTATTCGTGCGGCACGGTCAAACTTGGATGGGACTGTTTTTTTTGATGTCACGCTGATTTCATATGGTGAAACAGGCGGACCAAATCGACGGATTGAAGCAGATACAGCACGATTGGAAATGGGGCGTTGGGTTTTGCGAAATGCGACTGTTTGGCCGATAAGTTCGGGTGAAAATCCACAAAATTTGGCTCAAAACGTGCGGCAATTTGATGTGCCCTCAAACTTGACGCTGGAACAGATCCGCGACCGAATTGGCAATCCCTCCTCTATTTCGATCTGGGATTTGCCCGCCTATATCTCACAACTTGAATCCGCTGGATTTTCGGCGCGACGGCATTCTGTTTGGCTTCACATGGAAATTGCTCGTCCCTTGTTTTTGGTTGGCATGTTGTTAATCGGCGCAAGCTTTACCATGCGCCATGTTCGGTTTGGCGGTACGGGGCAAGCATTGATTGTGTCGGTCATTTTTGGATTTGGACTTTATTACGTACGTAACTTTGCGCAAATTTTGGGGGAAACGGGACAGATCCCCATCCTTTTCGCGGCCTACGCCCCGCCACTGGCCACAATTCTATTGGCCTTGGGCATCATTTTACATATGGAAGACGGATGACGCGCCTTCTAATCTTTGTTTCTTTGTTGTTTGCATCTGCAAGCATTGCCTTGTCCCAGGACCAAGGCGACCCTGTGCGCATGATCGCTGATCGCATCGAAATTGCACCAGATGGGGATTTGATTGCCAGTGGTGACATTGAAATCTTTCATGGTGCTGAAAACCTTATCGCCGCAGAAATACGATATGATACGGAAACGGAAACATTAAATGTCACTGGTCCGATCCTATACACCGATGAAAACGGTGATACGATTGAGGCAGAGTTCGCAGAACTGAGCCGTGATTTGCAAAACGGATTGTTGAAATCTGCGCGTATAATGCTGGAAAATCAGCTGGAATTACAGGCCGCCGAAATGGAACGGATTGACGGGATCACCGCAGAGCTGCGCGGGGTCGCCGCGACGTCTTGTATATCCTGTGACACGCGTCCACCCCTTTGGCAGATCAGGGCAAGTGCCGTGCGTCATGATCAGGTGAAGCGGACCGTTCATTTTAAAAACGCACAGGTCCGTGTGGCGGACATTCCAATTCTATACCTGCCCCGCCTTCGTATTCCTGATCCAAGCCTGAAACGTGCAGCGGGTTTTTTGGTGCCAAGCATTCGGTCGACATCACGCCTTGGGACAGGGGTGGTTGTGCCCTATTTTATTCCGATCGGAACTGACAAAGACATCACGCTTACGCCCTATATATCGGCCAAAACACGCACGCTTGAGATCCGCTATCGGCAAGTGGTGAAAAACGGATCTTTCACCGTTGATGGTGCGATTTCAGATGATGATATTGAATCCGCGTCGCTGCGCGCGTACGGCAGGATTGTTGGGTCATTCAATGTTTTGGATGGCTATAAACTTGGGTTTACGCTGCAATCCGTTTCTGATGACGCCTATGTTGGGGATTATCAATTAGATACCAGCGAAACAATGGAATCGAATGTCACGTTAGAGCGAACAAAAAAGGATCAGCACCAGGAAATCAGCCTGTCAAACTATCAGTCTCTCTATGATAACGAAGGCAACCGCCCCTTCCTAACGTCGTTTGGCCAAATCGAACAACGCGTTCCTGTGGCGCGCCTTGGCGGCACAGTTTCGGTTCGGGGTGAATTTTGGGGCGCCGCGCGCACTTCAGATTTGAACCCCACGGGACGGGATATTATGCGGGCCAACACGGGCGTGCGCTATCAACAGGTTTGGGGTTTGGCCGCTGGGACGCAGGTATCGTTCGAACATGAAAGCAGGCTTGATCACTTTGTGATTGAGCAGGATGATGCCTATAATCGACAAAACACCACCAGCACGCATTCCAGCGCGCTGACCCTGCGTTGGCCCGTTATCGGACGTAGCAAAACAGGGGCGCACTTTGTCGAACCCATCTATCAAATTGCAAGCGTTCGGATGTCAAAGGACATCGCAGTTCCCGCGGAGGAAAGCACACATGCCGAATTTGATCTGGGTAATTTACTTGCCCTATCCCGCTTTCCCGCACCTGATCGTGTCGAAACAGGACAGCGTAGGGCGGTGGGTGTAAACTATAACTATCGCGGAACAACAGGATACGAATTGGGGCTGTCTCTGGGGCAAGTAGAATGGGAAACACAGCCATCTGATTTTTCGCTGACATCTGGCTTAGCGGGTGTCAAATCTGATCTCTTGTTGGCAGCACAGGTGGAAACACCGATTGGTTTGAATTTCTATGCACGCACGCTAATGGATGACCAAGGGAAAGCGGGAAAATCCGAGGTCATTTCAAAATTTAACTTCAAAAAATACTATGTTGACGGGCGATATTCATTCCTACCCTCTGATGATGATGAACAACGTAACGATGACATTGCGGAATGGACCCTTAATCAATCGTATAATGTGGGTGAAAATTGGCAACTTTCAAACAGTTTACGTTATGATCTGCAGGCAGATTCATTGGCAACGGCAGGGATCGGCGTAAAATGGGACGGGCAATGTTCAAGTGTTGTTTTTTCTGCGGATCGGCGCTTTACTGATTTTGGCACTTCGCCGCCGCAAACAACTTATGGCTTTTCCATTGCGTTAAAAGGCTTTACCACCGGGGGCGCAAGTCGCGCGGTCAAGACATCATGTGGAACAGGCAGATGAACATAAAAACCTTAATTCGCAGCAGCCTAATCGCCCTTGGCCTAACACTCGCCCCATTGGGCGTTGCGGCGCAAAACTTATTTTCGGCCGCGATCCTTGTGAATGACCAAGCGATCACAAACTACGAATTAAACCAACGCACTATGTTTTTGGAAGCCTTGCGTTTTCCAGGCGTTCCTGATGAGCTTGCGCCCAAACAATTGATCGAAGAGCGCCTGAAAAAGGCAGCCGCCGATCAACTGGGCATTCGCGTCAGCGCAGAAGAGTTACAATTCGAACTCGAATCCTTTGCCCAACGGTTTAATGTGGCCTTTGATGAATTTGCCGCCGAGTTGGAACGCGTTGGGATTTCTGTAGATACGCCACGTGCGTTCATCGCCAATCAACTTTTATGGCGTGACGTTATTCGTGCCCGCTTTGGCGCACAGGCCAATGTTGATGAGGCGCAGGTTGAACGCAGTGCAAATGCCGAAAAATCAGGCAGCAGTATCGAAGTTCTGCTAACCGAAATCATCATGGCCATGCAGCCCGGCCAAGAACAAGAGGTGCGCGAACGTGCACGTGAATTGTCAAAAATTCGATCCTTTGACGCCTTTTCCGATGCGGCACGCGAATTTTCTGACGCCCCAACCCGCGAATTCGGTGGACGTGTGACCTGGCAAAAATTGGATACATTGCCGGGTGTTTTGCAACCTTTGATCTTTGGCCTAGCTCCGGGCGAGGTCACTGACCCGCTTAGCATTCCAAATGCGCTGGCGCTGTTCCAACTGCGCGGTATTCGTGAAACCGCATATCGTCGTCCCCTGCCCGACAGCGTTGATTATTTGCGCTATGCCCTGCCCAGCTCAGAACTTGAAAATATCAATGCAATCCGCGCAAACATCAATCATTGCGATGATTTATATGGATGGGCCAAGGGCAATCCCAATCACGTTTTAAAACGCGAAACTGTTAAACGTGCGGAAATTGATGGACCTACGCGCAATATCCTTACGAACTTGGACGAAAACGAATATGTAATCGCAACACAGGGGCCGACAACCAGGTTGATCATCATGTGTAGCCGAAGCCAGATCCTTGATTTAGAGGAACAAGACCTTGCACAAATCCGTGACGGCCTGTTGAATCAGCGCTTGGGCAGCTATGCAGATAGCTATTTGGAAAACCTGCGCGATGATGCGCGTATCGTCTATAAATGATTGATAGGCCAATCATAGTCACCTGTGGCGATCCTGCGGGCATCGGACCAGAGGTGGTGCAAAAGGCGTGGAATGAATTGCGGGGCGCCGTCCCCATGTGCATGATCGCTGATCCGCGTTTTCTGCCACTTGATCTGCCTTATGTGGTCATTAATGACCCTGCCGAGGCGATGGATCACTGTGCAACTGCGCTGCCGATCCTGTCCCATCCGTTCCGCGAAGTTGTGGAATTGGGACACCCCAGTCTGTCGAACGCACATGACGTGGTGCATGTTTTGGAACGCGGTGTGCAACTGGTGCAGCAGGGATTGGGACACGCCCTGTGTACCGCGCCCATCGCTAAATCGGTTTTGCAAAAAGGGGCGGATTTCAAACACCCCGGACACACAGAATTTTTGGCGCATCTGGATCAAAAAACAAACGTGGTGATGATGCTGGCCTCGCCCTATTTACGCGTTGTGCCGACCACCATTCATATCCCCATTGAACAGGTGCCAAATGCCCTAACACCCGAGTTGTTAGAAACAACAATTCGCATCACGCTTCATTCCCTGACCACACAATTTGGTATCGCCAAACCGCGCATGGCGATCGCGGGGTTGAATCCGCATGCGGGTGAAGATGGGCGCATCGGCACAGAGGATGATGCCATCATCCGTCCCGTGATTGACAAACTACAGGCCGAGGGGATGCTACTCACAGGGCCAAGTCCCGCGGATACTCTGTTTCATGCACGCGCACGCGACAAATACGATGCGGCCATCGCCATGTATCATGATCAGGCATTGATCCCAATCAAAACGTTGGATTTTGACGGCGGCGTAAATGTGACACTGGGGCTTAGCTTTGTGCGCACTTCCCCTGATCATGGGACGGCGTTTGACATTGCTGGGGAAAATATCGCAAACCCCTCCTCTGTGATTGCTGCGCTGAAATTGGCAGCAGAAATGGGCCAAAGATGAGCGCGATTGATCAACTTCCCCCTTTGCGTGATGTGATTGCGAACCACGGATTAATTGCGCGAAAATCGCTGGGACAAAATTTCCTGCTGGATTTGAACCTAACCGCAAAAATCGCACGTGTTGCGGGCGATCTTCGCGCATGTGACGTGCTGGAAATTGGGCCGGGCCCGGGCGGTTTAACACGCGGGCTGTTATCCGAAGGGGCGCGCCGCGTATTGGCAATTGAAAAAGATCGCCGCTGCATTCCCGCGCTTGAGGAAATATCCGCCACCTACCCCGATCGCCTAGAAGTTATCGAAGGTGACGCGCTTGAGATTGATCCGCTAACGCATCTAACACCCCCCATTCGTGTGGCGGCGAACCTGCCCTACAACGTGGGCACAGAATTGTTGGTGCGTTGGTTAACGCCGCCCACATGGCCCCCCTTTTGGCAATCGCTGACATTGATGTTCCAAAAAGAGGTTGCTGAGCGCATTGTTGCAAAACCAGGGAGTAAGGCCTATGGCCGTTTGGCCATTCTTGCCTCTTGGCGGGCGGATGCGCGGATCGCGGTGAATTTGCCCCCCGGCGCTTTTACGCCACCTCCCAAAGTGTCAAGTGCCGTGGTGCATCTGACAGCACTGGAGCGCCCCCGTTTTGATGCGGATGCCAAGGTGTTGGAACGTGTGGTAGCGGCCGCCTTTAACCAACGCCGCAAAATGTTGCGCGCGTCCTTAAAAGGCATCACATCTGATATTGAAGATCGACTGATAGCTTCGGGGATCAAACCCACAGATCGTGCCGAGCAAATCCCACTTGAGGGGTTTTGTGCATTGGCCCGCGAGGTCGCAAAAAAATAAAGGCCGCATCATGCGGCCCATTTTTATTCTGCAGCTTCGCTTGGTGGTGATGGTTGATCCCCACCCTCACCCGCAGCATCAGTCTTTTTCGGACGCGGTGCACGGGGTTTGCGCGGTTTTTTGGGTTTTTCTGCGTTGCCTTCGGTTGGTGCCGGATCTGCCGCCGCTGGCATTTTATCGTCCATGATGGGCATCGCATCAACAATTGGCTGATCCCCGCTTGCGAAATCATCAGAGGCTCCAAATGCATCATCTGTTGCAACCATTGAATCGCCCACTTCTTCACGCGCTTGGCGTTCGCGGTCGCGCTGTGCCTGCCGTTCGCGGTTATCACGTTCTTGTTGTTCGCGGCGCGCATCCATTTCACGCTGCGCTTCGCTTAGTAGGCGCAAATAATGTTCGGCGTGTTGTTGGAAGTTTTCGGCGGCAACACGGTCATTGGCCAATTGTGCATCACGTGCCAATTGATTGTATTTTTCGATGATCTGTTGCGGCGTGCCACGCACCTTGCCCTCTGGGCCAGAGCTGTCAAACACACGGTTGATAACATTGCCAACGGAACGGTTATTGCGGTTCTGCTTTGAACGCGAACGCGATTTTGAGGATCTCATTTAAGCTTTCCAGCCCTAGTCAATTAGAGTTCATGGCGCGGTTCATAATGTGATCGTAACGAACCAGCGATATACGGTAAAAGTTAGCGCGGTGCGATAATACACGTCTGTCAACTAACATAGACCTGATACCCCTGATTGACAGCGCGATACAAGGGGCAAATGCAATTTTCGTTAAAATTTCCCACATTTTCCGACATAAATCCGATTAAACGGGGTGTTTTGCCACAATTGCGCGGTCTTTGCCGTCCAAATCTTGTAGAATCTGCACACCCGCAAACCCCGCCTGTAGGAACAGTTTTCGAACGTTATTCCCCTGCAAATGACCAATTTCTGCGATCACCCGTCCATTTTTGCTCAGATGATTTTGGGCCTGCCCCGCAATAATCCGATAAGGTGCTAACCCATCCCCACCGGGCGTCAGGGCGATCATCGGATCATAGTCGATGACATCTGGTTCCAGCCCCTCCAATTCATTTTCGCCAATATAGGGCGGGTTCGATATGATCAGGTCAAATTTACCATGCAAACTGTCAAACCAATCTGACTGTATGAACTCTATCCGATCCTCGACGTGGTGCCGTTTTGCGTTGGTTTTCGCAACGACCAACGCCGCTTTGGAAATATCCGTCACGACCACAAAGGCCGCCACCTGTTCCGCCGCAAGGGTGATGCCCAAAATGCCGCTGCCTGTTCCCAAATCCAAAATACGCTTTGCAGGGTATTTAAGCGCCTCGGCAATCAATGTTTCTGTATCACCCCGTGGGTCCAGAACATCATCCGTAATTTGAAACATGCGGCCCCAAAATTGCCGCGCCCCGATGATACGTGACACAGGACGGTGATTTAGGCGTTGCGTGATCGCGCCGTCAAACCGTGTGATCGCGGCCTCCGCCACTTCATCCATTTCATGCAATGTCACACGAGATTGATCAATATTGCACACATGAGCGGCCAATAAGCGGGCGTCTCGCGCTGCATTTGGAATGCGCCCATGATCCAACGCGGACTTGCCACGTGCGATCATTGCACGCAACATCATCCGTTTAATTCGGCCAACATCGCCGCCTGTGCATCCGCCGTCAGTGCGTCCACGATTTCATCCAAATCACCTGCCAGGATTTGATCCAAGCGATAAAGCGTTAGGTTAATTCGGTGATCTGTCATGCGACCTTGGGGGAAATTATAGGTGCGAATGCGCTCAGAGCGATCCCCTGACCCGACCTGAGATTTGCGATCCGCCGAACGTTCATCATGCACACGTTGACGTTCCATATCATAGAGGCGCGTTTTCAAAACCTGCATCGCAATTTCACGATTTCGGTGTTGCGATTTTTCCGAACTGGTCACAACCAACCCTGTAGGAAGGTGGGTGATCCTCACCGCCGAATCCGTGGTGTTCACGTGCTGCCCCCCTGCACCCGAGGACCGCATCGTATCAATCCGCAGATCGTTTGCATCAATGTGAACGTCCACATCCTCTGCCTCTGGCAGAACCGCAACCGTCGCAGCAGAGGTATGTACGCGCCCCCCGCTTTCGGTTTCGGGAACACGTTGCACGCGGTGCACACCGCTTTCGTATTTCATGCGGGCAAAGACGCCTTCGCCCTTGATGTGCACAACAACCTCTTTGATACCGCCGATTTCACTTTGTTGTTCTTCGATCACATCGAATGTCCAACCGCGGGTTTCGCAATAGCGTTGATACATGCGCAACAAATCACCTGCGAATAATGCGGCCTCTTCCCCGCCTGTACCGGGGCGAATTTCCAACATCGCGGGACGCGCATCGGCCGCATCCTTGGGCAATAGGGCCAAGTGCAATGCATGTTCCACTTCTGGAATCCGCGCCTTGATTGTTGGCAATTCTTCTGTGGCCAAATCCTTCATATCAGGATCTTCCAGCATCAATTGCGCCTCTTCCAGATCGGAGAGCAGCGTTTGATATTCACCAATTTGTTCCACGACTGGGCGCAGCTCTGAATATTCCTTTGCCAGCTTGGCAATATCTTCGCCTGCTGCGCCATCGTTCATTTTCGCTTCAAGAAATTCAAAGCGTTGTTTGATCTGTTCTAATTTGTCTATCGGTACCATGGCGCTAATGTCGCGATTGGTGCGCGAAGGTCAAGTGGCATTCGCGCGTTTGTTCCAACACCACAATGCGATTAATTCCATTGCCACATGTGCGCCTGCAACCGCAGTTGCCCCAGATGGGTCAAAGGGGGGCGATACCTCAACAATATCACCACCGATCAGATTTATACCCGCGATATCGCGCAAAATGATGGCGGCCTGCCCCGAACTTAGCCCGCCCCAAACGGGCGTACCCGTGCCGGGGGCAAAGGCAGGATCCAAGCAATCAATGTCAAATGTCAGATAGGTGGGGTGATCACCAAGGATGCCCTTAATCTTTTGGGCGATATCGCTTGGTTTGCTTTCATGCACTTCGCGGGCGTCAATCACATGAAACCCCATATCCAAATCATTATGCGTGCGAATGCCCACTTGGACGGATCGCGATGGATCAACCAGTCCTTTTTTCACGGCCTTATACATCATGGTTCCATGATCGATACGATCATAATCATCATCAGGCCACGTATCCGAATGGGCATCAAATTGCAAAACGGACAAGGGTGCGCCAAACTTTTCGGCATAGGCCTCAAGGATCGGAAGCGTGATATAATGATCCCCACCTAAAGTGATGGTTGATACATCTTGGGACAGGATCTGTTTAATATGCACGCTTAGGGTTGCAGGAAATTCAGATACCTTTGCGTAGTCAAAGGCCAAATCTCCATAATCCACGATGGCAAATTCACCCAGTGGATCAAATCCCCAACCATAGGGCGGATCATAGGGTTGCAAGGTGCTCGCCTCGCGCAAGGCGCGCGGCCCCAAACGGGTGCCTGTGCGATTGGTAACCGCCTGATCAAACGGAACGCCCGTAATCGCCAAATCAACACCACTTAGGTCCTTGGTGTATTTACGGCGCAGAAATGAAACCGCGCCTGCGAATGCGTTTTCATAGCTTAGACCGCGCGCATCTTCGCGCATGAAGGCGTGGTCAATTTGTGTTTTTGCATCTTCTAATGCCATATCAAATGCCTTTTTTCGTGGCAGGGGTGGGTTGGTGGGCTGACGCGGAAAAGGGCATCACCCCAAAGGTAAGGCACGTTCCGCAAGACGTGCAAAAAACGATGCGCCATGCGGTAGGGCTTCGTCATTGAAATCATAATGGGTATTATGAAGCCCTGCCGCATCACCAATCCCCATGAATAAATATGCGCCTGGGCGGCTCTCTAACATGTAACTGAAATCTTCGGCGCCCATTTCCACGCCTGTGTTCCCGTCAACGGCGGCATCCCCTGCAACGTCACACGCAACATCCGTGGCAAATGCGGCCTGATCGGCATGGTTGATGGTGGGTGGGTATCCTTCACGATATTCGAAATCCACCTCAACCCCCATGGCCGCGGCAAGGCCTGCACAAATTTCCCCCATGCGTTGCTTTACCATGGCTTGAACGTCTGGATTAAAATGGCGCACTGTGCCGTTCATATAGGCCGTCTCTGGGATCACATTATCCACGGTTCCTGTGTGAATTTGGGTCACAGAAATCACCAGTTTATCGATGGGATGCAAATTACGTGTAACAATCGTTTGAAAGGCTTGGGCAATTTGAACCGCCGCCATCACAGGATCGCGCGTTTCATGGGGATAGGCGCCATGTCCCCCACGCCCATTGATATTGATATGAAACGTATCTGCCCCTGCCATCAGGGGACCAGGCGTAGTAAAAAAATGCCCCATAGGATGATTGGGCACATTATGGATGCCATACACTTCTTTGATGTCAAAGCGCTCCATCATGCCCTCTTCCACCATGATGCGCCCGCCCCCATCGTTTTCCTCGGCAGGTTGAAAAATAAGTGCAATACGCCCTGCAAAACGCCGTGTTTCACACATGTATTTTGCAGCGCCCAACAACATGGTCGTATGCCCATCGTGACCACAGGCATGCATCAAACCATCCCGTTTTGATGCCCAGTCTGCTCCTGTTTCTTCACTCATGGGCAAAGCATCCATGTCCGCACGCAGACCAATGGTTGGCCCAGCACTTTGGCCATTGATAATGGCAACGACACCTGATGTGGCAATTCCTGTGTGCACTTCATCAACGCCGAATTCCTTCAGACGCTCAACCACGAACGCCGCTGTTTCATGGCACTCCAAACCCAACTCTGGGTTTTCATGCAAATAACGGCGCCAGCCGGTCATGTCCGTTTGATATTCTGCAATCCGATTGATGATTGGCATCGTTTCGTTACCCTGATAAATCCCTACCCATGCATCTGACCCAAGTTTGAGAGGAAAGGCAATGGCCTATGATGAGGATTTGATCAAAAACCCCAAAGGGGGGATGCCCCGCCTCATCGAAATCATGCGTGCGCTGCGTGATCCCGATTCAGGCTGTCCTTGGGATATCGAACAAACCTTTGAAACGATCGCGCCCTACACCATCGAAGAGGCCTATGAGGTCGCAGACGCAATCGAACGTGAAAATTGGTCCGAATTACGTGGGGAATTGGGGGATTTGCTATTGCAGTCGGTCTATCACACGCAAATGGCAGCGGAAGCAGGCCTGTTTGATTTCGACGATGTCGCGAATGATATCAGTGACAAAATGGTTGCGCGTCATCCACATGTATTTGGTGACGAAAGCCGCAATAAATCCGCAGATCAACAAACCCAAGATTGGGAAAAAATCAAAGCCGCCGAGCGTGCCGCCAAAAAACGTGGTGGTGTGTTGGACGATGTCGCCCTTGGCCTGCCCGCTTTGATGCGGGCGGTGAAGTTGCAAAAGCGCGCCGCACGTGTTGGCTTTGACTGGCCCGATATTTCGATGGTGGTCGACAAAATCGTTGAAGAGGCGCAAGAGCTGAGCGAAGCGCAAACGGAAAGTGATCCTGACCATCTGGCCGAAGAATACGGTGATTTGTTGTTCGTTATCGCAAATCTGGGCCGCCATTTGAACATCGACCCAGAAGAGGCACTACGCCACGCAAATAGCAAATTCACACGACGGTTCCGTTTCATCGAAGCCGAGTTGAAAAAGCGTGGAAAATCACCCGAGCAGTCAGACCTTGATGAAATGGACACCTTATGGGACGCGGCAAAGGAACAGGAAAAATCCAAGGCATAATATCCTCATTATTGATGCCCCTTGCACCCATCTGCTTAACCTGCGATCACAGAGTTGGATAACCTAAGGGAATGACATGGCACCGCGTAACATAATCATTGATACAGATCCGGGTCAGGATGATGCCGTTGCAATCCTACTTGCGCTGGCCAGCCCAGAGGATGTTCATGTTTTGGGCATCACCGCCGTTGCAGGCAATGTGGGATTGGATTTGACACAAAAAAATGCCCGCATCATTTGCGAGTTGGCGCAAAAAACCGATGTGCCCGTGTTTGCAGGCGCCAAACGACCGCTGGAACGGACACTGGTTACCGCAGAACATGTGCATGGGAAAACGGGGCTAGATGGCCCCATATTGCCCGACCCTGAAATGCCGCTACAGGATCAACATGCGGTTGATTTCATCATTGAAACCCTGCGCACAGAATCCGCGGGTACCGTCACACTCTGCCCATTGGGACCCCTGACAAACATCGCGGCCGCCTTTAATAAGGCCCCTGATATCATTGAACGCGTAGAAGAGGTTGTTTTGATGGGCGGCGCCTATTTCGAGGTGGGTAATATAACCCCAACCGCCGAGTTCAACATTTACGTCGATCCAGAAGCCGCTGAAATCGTTTTGAAATCAGGTGCAAATACCACCATGATGCCGCTGGATGTCACGCATAAGGCATTGGTGACCAAAGACCGCAATGATCGGTTTCGCGCGCTTGGTACCCCTGTTGGGATCGCCGTTGCGGAGATGACGGATTTCTTTGAACGCTTTGATCGTGAAAAATATGGATCAGACGGCGCACCGCTGCATGATCCAACAGTGATCGCCTATTTAATCAATCCAAAACTATTCACTGGTCGCTATGTGAATGTTGAGGTTGAAACAAAATCGGACCTAACCTTGGGCATGACCGTTGCGGATTGGTGGCGCGTGTCTGATCGTGGACCCAATGCAATGTTTATCGGTGACTTGGATGCCGATGGATTTTTTGACCTGCTGACAGAGCGTTTGGGCCGTTTATAATCCTGTCGGAAGGCAGTGAGGCAACGGCACAATCGTGACTTGGGTTTGGAAACGCGCGAAATTGTGCATATATGTCCCTAACACACGAGGTAGGCACACATGCAGATCCCATTTGACAACACCTATGCAAATTTACCCACGCATTTTCATCATATGCAGGGGGCGGAACCCGTAAGCAACCCTGCCCTGATCGCATGGAACAGCGATCTGGCCTGTGAACTGGGCATCGCGGCGCAGGATGAGGCAGAGATTGCAGATGTCTTTTCTGGCAATCAGACTGCAAACGGATCATCGCCGCTGGCGCAGGCCTATTCTGGGCATCAATTCGGGTATTTCAATCCCCAATTGGGGGATGGCCGCGCCCTATTGCTGGGCGAGGTTATTGATCAATCAGGCACACGTCGAGATATTCAGTTAAAGGGATCGGGGCGTACCCCCTTTTCGCGCCGTGGGGACGGACGCGCGTGGTTGGGTCCCGTGCTGCGCGAATATCTGATGTCCGAGGCGATGCACGCCATGGGCATTCCAACCACCCGCGCCTTGGCCGCGGTCAGTAGCGGTGATCACGTTTATCGCGAAACCATCCTGCCGGGCGCTGTCCTGACCCGCATCGCGCAAAGTCACTTGCGCGTTGGAACATTTCAGTACTTTGCCCATCGACGGGATATCGAGGGGTTGCAAACACTGTTTACCTATGCCCGTGATCGCCATTATCCTGATGCGGAAACTCCCTTGGATTTCCTGAATTGCGTGATCGCGGCTCAGGCGCGGTTGATTGCGAAATGGATGGGGATTGGATTTATTCATGGTGTGATGAATACGGACAATTGTTCCATTTCTGGCGAAACAATTGATTATGGGCCTTGCGCGTTCATGGATGCCTATCACCCGATGTGCGTCTTTTCCTCAATCGATCAACATGCGCGTTATGCCTATGCCAATCAGCCTGACATCATCGTGTGGAACATGGCGCAACTGGCAACATCGTTGGTGCCCCTTATGCCTGATCAAGAAGACGCAGTTCAGGTATGTACCAAGGCCATTCACGCCATGCCCCAGATGATCCAAGATGAATGGACCACCGTGTTTACCGCGAAAATGGGGATTACCAAGCCGACCGAAACAGATGCGCAATTGGCGCGTGATCTATTGAACATTGCACAAAATCATGAAGTGGATTTTACCATTTTATTTCATAATCTTATCTCGCAATGCGAAAGCATCTCTGAAACTGAAAATAGTGATCTTAATCAGTGGCTCAACCGCTGGCATTCTGAAACCTCAGGACGTCGTGATCCAGCGCTGATGCGCCAATCAAACCCGGCCGTCATCCCACGAAATCATCAGGTTGAGGCTGTGATCACCGCAGCCGTGAATGGGGATTTTGACCCGTTTCACGCTATGCTGGGCGCGGTGACCCGACCGTTTGAAACGCAAGCGGGCTACATGGACGCGCCAAAACCGCATGAGGTGGTGCAGGCAACCTTTTGTGGCACCTAATCCTTCATCACGGTTTCGCGACCATCAGACAGGTGAAAAACAACGCCTTGTCCGCCGACTTGCCCCGCCATCTCTTCAAACGTCAGGCCAAGGTATAATCCACGCAAGACAAACCCAACCATCCCATGAGTGACTATGACAGTTGGCTTTTGCAAGGATTCCAAAAATTCCAGCAGGCGGGTTTTGAACACTTCGAACCCCTCCCCATTTGGGGATGAGAAATAGGCGCTAAGCCATTCAACTGTATAGGGTTTGGCCATTCTGGGATCAGCATCCATGATGTCAGAGATATGAAGCCCCGCCCAATCACCTGTATCCACCTCTCGCAATGCCTCATGTAGGTCAGCGGTTCGGTTCACCCCTGCCAATGCGATTTCGGCCGTTGTTTTGGCGCGTCCCTGCGGGCTGGAATAGATATCGACCACAGACCAATCCGAAATCACGCGATCCAGAATTGTACCCTGATGCGCCGCCTGTTCGCGCCCCATGGCCGTCAGCGGTGAATCGTGCACACCCTGAAATATGCCTTCGCGGTTCCACTCTGTCTCACCGTGCCGCAGGACATAAAGATCAGGATAGCGGGTCATGTGCGTTTCCGATTGATCAGGATCAGCCCAAGCGAGACAAGGATCAACGCGCCCCATGTGCCCACACCGATACGTTCGCCCAAAATCCACCAGCCCATGAACACCGCAAAAACCGGTGACAGAAAACTGAACGAGGCGACACCAGATGCGGAATATTTCGCAACCAAATAAAACCACAACAAAAATCCAGCGAATGCCACAATCACCGTTTGGTACATCACCCCTGCCCAATGCAGCGATGTTGGATCTGTTATCGGATCACCCACCCACAATCCAAACCCGATCAATATTGGAGCCGCAACCAATTGTTGGACAAACAGTTGTGCTTCAGGCGTTTCTTCGCGCAAGCGAGACAAACGCACGGTTAATGCAATCGCAGCCCATGAAAGCGCCGCGATAATGGCCAAGATATCGCCCAATATGCTGCCCCCAGTCACAGGGTCACGTTCCAACACGGCCCAAGTGACCCCAGCCATGGCCAAAGCCAAACCCAGCGCACGTGTGGATGTTAGTTGCTCCCCAGGCAACAGAAAATGCGCAAAAATGGCCAACCAAACAGGCATTGAATAAAACAAAATGCTGACCCGCGCGACCGAGGTCAAATCAAGCGCAGTGAATAGGCAGATGAATTCAGCAGCAAACAAAAACCCGGCCCATGCCCCCACAAGCCACAGGCGTCGTGGCAGACGCACGGATTGGGTTTTCCACATCATCCACGCCCAAATCAAAACAATCGCACCAACCGACCGCATGCCCGCCTGAAACGCAGGTTGAAAGCCATCGTTGGTCACTTTGATCACAACTTGGTTAAAGGCCAGTACAATGGCAAAACCCACCAACAAAGCTGCGCCTGTGATATCCATGTTCTGTTGTTGTTTCATGCGCCGACAGGACGCCAAGACACACCGAGGGTCAAGAGGCTTTTCACGCTTTTTTCGCAATCCATTCCATGTTAGCCGATATGGGTAACGGAGGTGTCACATGGATTTTTTGCAGATTACGTCGATTTTAATCGTCCTTGCCGCGGCGTTTGGGGCGATTAATTACCTGTTTTTCAAATTGCCCAGCGCAATTGGTATTTTGGTGGTGTCGCTGCTTGCCTCGCTTGGGATCGTTGTCATCGATGCCCTTCTTCCCGACATGGGGATCGAGGATACCGTGCGCACAACCGTGACAGGGGTCGATTTTTCCCAAGCACTTTTGGAAGGCATGCTGGGCCTCTTGCTCTTTGCGGGTGCGCTGCATGTGAAACTATCAGATCTACAAAAACAATGGTCACTCATATTGTTGATGGCAACATTGGGCGTTGCTCTGTCTACACTTGTTTTTGGCATCGGCGCACATTTGATGTTTGGCCTGCCGCTTTTGGTTGCACTGGTCTTTGGCTCTCTCATCTCGCCAACTTACCCTGTTGCGGTGTTGGGCGTGTTGCGGGCCGCCAATCTGAAAAAATCGCTTGAAACCAAAATCGCAGGCGAAAGCCTGTTTAACGATGGCGTTGGCTATGTTGTGTTTTTGGTTTTGGTCGGCTTGGCCTTTCCATCGGATCATGGGCATGGCAGCGGGATCAGTGATGCGGCGATCCTATTTGTACAAGAGGCCGTTGGCGGTGCTGTGATCGGCCTGTTTTTGGGATGGTTGGTGTTTCGTGTCATGCGCCAAATTGATGATTATCCGCTTGAGGTGCTTTTGACACTGGCACTGGCCTTTGGGGGTTACCAATTGTCTGTGTGGCTACATGTGTCGGCCCCAATCATGGCGGTATGTGCGGGACTGTTAATTGGTGATATCGGTGCAAGACATGGGATGAGTGCCGAAACACGCGATTATGTCGATGCATTTTGGAAACTAATTGATGAAATCCTGAACGCTGTTTTGTTCCTGATGATCGGGTTTGAGGTGTTCGCCGTCACCTTTGATTTTGATGTTTTGATCACAGGTGTCCTTTCAATTGGATTGGCGCTTTTGGCGCGTTTTGCGGCCGTGTTTATTCCTGTTTTTTTGCTACAACGACGCCAAGAATTTTCAAATGGCATTGTCCCCATTATGACTTGGGGCGGGCTAAAGG
>JAKMGV010000011.1:0-2799 GCA_022424725.1 Paracoccaceae bacterium | reverse complement strand
GGCTAAAGGGGGGGGATTTCCGTCGCTCTTGCGCTGTCCCTGCCTGATAGCGAATGGAACCCCATGATATTGGCCGCGACGTATGTCGTTGTCATATTCTCGATCATCGTTCAGGGCTTAACAATCGCGCCATTGGCGAAACGTTTGGGACGCGAACCTGATCTCTTATAATTTTGAAATGCGATTGACGGCAGGGATGAGATAAGAGATATCCAAATCATGGGAACGATTTTGACACGATGCGAGGAACACGGGGTGCGGATGACCAATCAGCGCCGCGTTATTGCATCCGTATTGGAACAAGCCGATGATCACCCAGATGTCGAGGAGTTGTACGCGCGCGTATCACTTGAAGACAGTACAATTTCAATCGCAACCGTTTATCGCACTGTGAAATTGTTCGAAGAAGCGGGAATTTTGGAAAAACACGAATTCGGAGATGGGCGTGCCCGTTACGAAGACGCAGATCGCGATCATCATGACCATTTGATCGACCTTAGCACTGGCGAAGTGATCGAATTCATGGATGAAGAAATTGAAGCACTGCAGGAAAAGATTGCGCAGAAATTGGGCTACACCCTAGAAGGGCATCGCATGGAACTCTATGGTGTTCCATTGAATAAGAAAGCCAAAACATGAGAAACGATAATATCCGTGGGATCGCCATGATGATTGCATCAATGGCGTTTTTCGCAATCGAGGATTTGTTTCTGAAATTTCTGGGCCCTGTCATGCCTCCGCATCAAATCCTGTTTTTGGTGGGCTATGGCGGTGCGCTAGCGTTTGCGCTTTGGGCCCTGACCATTCGCACGCCGTTGTTCAACGCACAGACCTGGGATCGTTTGGTATTGATCCGCATTCTTTGTGATTTCTTCGGGGCTGCCTTTTTCATTCTGGCGATTGTAAGCATTCCGCTATCGAGCCTTGCCGCCATCATTCAGGCGATCCCACTGTTCGTGACATTGGGCGCGGTTTTGTTTTTGAACGAACGCGTCGGCATTCGCAGATGGGCCGCCATTTTAATTGGATTTGGCGGTGTATTGTTAATCGTGCGCCCCGGTGCTGCGGATTTTCAGATTGGCATGGTTTATGCGGTCATCTCGGTTGCGATGCTGGCGCTACGCGACATGTTAATGCGGGTTATTAAAACAACGCTGCATTCCGCCTCTTTCGGATTCTACGGATTTTTTGCGATGGGAACAGCGGGGGTGTTGATTTGGCCATTCTCTGATCACATGATCCAACCAAACGCAGTTGAATGGGTCTACATCTTTGTCGCGATCATCACAGCCGTTCTGGGATATTTTGCAATCATCATTTCAACACGCATCGCCGAAGCCTCAACCGTGGCCCCCTATCGCTATAGCCGTTTGATATTCTCAACCCTGTTGGCAATGGCCTTCTTGGGGGAACGTCCTGATCTACTGACTTGGGTGGGCAGCGCAATTGTCATCGCCTCTGGGCTTTATACCTTCTGGCGCGAACGGGTGCGTGCGAAAGGTGAATTTCCTAAAGTGACATGTTTGCGCAATTGTTAGCGTTATCTTTTTCGTTACCGCTAACATAATTCATTCACTTTGTGTAAATAACCTGCTAAAGCCCCAGCAACATCGTTAACAAAAGGTACAGACATGAGCATGATCATCGATATTCACGCCAGAGAGATTTTGGACAGCCGCGGCAATCCAACAGTGGAAGTGGACGTCACATTAGAAGATGGAACGATGGGTCGTGCTGCGGTGCCTTCTGGTGCGTCAACGGGTGCGCATGAAGCGGTTGAAAAACGCGATGGCGATAAATCACGTTACATGGGGAAAGGTGTTCTTGAGGCGGTAAATGCCGTGAACGGCGAAATCGCAGATGCATTGGTCGGCTTTGAAGCGGTCGAGCAAGAGGCAATCGACGCCGCAATGATCGAATTGGACGGCACAGCGAACAAAGGTCGTTTGGGCGCAAACGCGATTTTGGGTGTGTCCATGGCAACGGCCAAGGCCGCGGCGGATTTCACGGGTCAGCCGCTTTATCGCTATATCGGTGGCACCTCTGCGCGCGTATTGCCCGTACCGATGATGAACATCATCAATGGCGGCGAACATGCGGACAACCCAATTGATATCCAAGAATTCATGATCATGCCCGTCAGCGCGACAAACATACGCGAAGCCGTGCGCATGGGATCAGAGGTGTTCCACACCTTGAAAAAGGAACTTTCTGCCGCGGGTCTGTCCACAGGGATCGGCGACGAAGGTGGATTTGCCCCGAACCTAAGTTCGACCCGTGATGCATTGGATTTCGTTTTGAAATCTATTGAAAAGGCGGGATATGCTCCAGGCGAAGATATCTATCTGGCCCTAGATTGTGCTTCGACTGAATATTACAAGGACGGCAAATATGTCCTTGCTGGTGAAAACAAAACGCTCAGCTCGGATGAAAACGTGGCCTATCTTGAGGCGCTTGTGAATGATTACCCCATCATCTCAATCGAAGATGGTATGGCCGAAGATGACTGGGCAGGTTGGAAATCATTGACCGATGCGATTGGGGATCGTGTACAGTTGGTCGGCGACGATCTGTTTGTGACAAACCCAGAGCGCCTGTCCCAAGGGATTGCGGATGGCTGCGCGAATTCCATGTTGGTCAAGGTAAACCAAATCGGCTCCCTGTCTGAAACTATGCGCGCTGTGGAAATGGCGCATCGCGCCCGTTACACAAACGTGATGTCCCACCGTTCGGGTGAAACCGAGGATGCAACAATCGCGGATCTTGCCGTTGCAACAAACTGTGGTCAGATCAAAACAG
>JAKMGV010000081.1 GCA_022424725.1 Paracoccaceae bacterium | reverse complement strand
GAGGCGGTCGAGGGGTTGAACACCCTGATTGATTTTCGTTATCAACAACACTTTTTCGCGGACAATGGACGTCCTGGTATGGGGTCACAACGTTCGGGCGCGAATGGTGAAGATAAGGTTTTATATGTTCCGGTTGGAACCGAAATTCTGGACGAAGATCAGGAAACATTGATCGCTGATTTAACGGCCGTGGGCGATCGTGTTTTGTTGGCTAAGGGGGGCAATGGCGGTTTTGGGAACCTACATTTCAAATCCTCAACCAACCAAGCACCACGGCGGGCAAATCCGGGGCTTGAGGGGATTGAACGCACCCTATGGTTACGCCTGAAATTGATTGCGGATGCGGGCCTTTTGGGTTTGCCGAATGCGGGTAAATCAACGTTTTTGGCCGCAACATCCAATGCACGTCCGAAAATTGCGGATTACCCATTCACCACGCTTTATCCAAATCTGGGTGTGGTTGGCATTGACAACGTCGAATTTGTTGTCGCCGATATTCCCGGATTGATCGAAGGCGCCAGCGAGGGCCGCGGTTTGGGTGACCTGTTCCTAGGGCACGTGGAGCGTTGTGCGGTGCTGTTGCATTTGGTGGACGGAACCTCGGACACCTTCCTTGAGGATTACAAAACCATCATTGGCGAATTGGAAGCCTATGGCGGTGAATTGGCGCAAAAGCCGCGCATCACCGTTTTGAATAAGGTTGACGCACTGGACGAAGAAGAACGCGACTATTTCAAAGATGAATTGGAACGTGTCAGTGGTGGTTCCGTCCTATTGATGTCGGGTGTTAGCCGCGAAGGAACGGATACTGTGTTGCGTGCCCTTCGCGCGCAGATTGATGACACACGCCTGCGTGAGAAGAAATCGCTAGAGGAGCCGCAGAAATGGCAACCCTAAGCGGGGCAAAACGGCTTGTTGTGAAAATCGGATCTGCGCTTTTGGTGGATCAACGCACGGGCAAATTGCGCCAAGATTGGTTGAAAACATTGGCCGCTGATGTTGCCGCGCTTAAGGCTGCGGGCAAGGATGTTGTGTTGGTCTCTTCTGGTTCAATCGCACTGGGGCGGGTTGTTTTGGGGCTTCCCCGTGCATCCCTACCGCTTGAGCAAAGTCAGGCGGCAGCCGCCGTTGGTCAAATCCAATTGGCCCGCGCCTATGAACAGGTGTTGGCCCCTCATGGCATTACAACTGCCCAGATTTTGGTCACGCTTGAGGATAGTGCTGACCGCCGCCGTTATTTGAATTCACGCGCAACGATGGAAACCCTACTATCCATGGGGGCGGTTCCCATTGTAAATGAAAACGACACGGTCGCCACAGATGAAATTCGCTATGGTGACAATGACAGATTGGCGGCCCAAGTTGCGGTGACGGTTGGGGCGGATGCTCTGGTCCTATTGTCGGACGTGGATGGGTTTTATTCGGCCAATCCTAACGTGGACGCAACTGCCAAACGTTTTGACGTGATTGATGTCATCACCCCCGAGATCGAGGCGATGGCAGGTGATGCGGGATCGGGTTTGTCCAAGGGCGGCATGAAAACCAAATTGATGGCTGCGAAAACGGCCACTGCCGCGGGATGCGCCATGGTGATCACAGAAGGATCGCGCCTAAACCCACTATCCGCCATTGATCAGGGCGTGCCCAGCACATGGTTCACGGCCGTTTATGATCCGCAGCGCGCACGGAAAGGGTGGATTTCATCAATGAAGCCGATGGGCCGCATTGTGGTGGATGCAGGTGCCGAAACCGCTCTGAGTAAGGGCAAAAGCCTGCTGCCTGCGGGTGTGACAGGTGTTGAAGGTGAATTTGCACGCGGGGATGCGGTGGTGATTTGTTCAGCCAGCGGTCAGGAATTGGCCCATGGCATTTCCGCCTATCCATCGGATGAGGCACGCGCCCTAATGGGACGCAACACCAAAGATATAGAAGAAATTTTGGGGTATCCGGGCCGCGCGGCCTTGGTACACCGCGATGACATGGCAACATAAGGAATAAGGGTATGAGCGATCTTGGACAGCAGATGAACGAAATGGGTGCACGTGCGTGTGCAGCAGCGTCGGTGTTGGCCTATGCATCTCCGGAGGCCAAGACCAAAGCCCTGTTGGTGGCCGCCGAGGCAATGGTTGCTGCGACGGATCATATTATTTCTGAAAATGCCAAGGATTTGGATTTCGGGCGTGAAAAGGGCCTGACAGATGCCATGATGGATCGTCTGATGCTGGACGCAGATCGCATCGCAGCGATGGCAGAGGGGTTGCGCACCATTGCGGGGCAGGCCGATCCTGTGGGTGAGGTGATCGCAGAATGGGATCAACCCACGGGCCTTCATATCCGTCGTGTGCGCACCCCCCTTGGCGTGATCGGCGTGATTTATGAAAGCCGCCCGAATGTAACGGCGGATGCCGGGGCCTTGTGCCTGAAATCAGGAAATGCCGTCATTTTGCGTGGCGGCTCTGAAAGCCTGCACAGCGCTGCGGCCATTCACGCCTGTTTGGTGCAGGGGTTGCAGGCCGCGGGCCTACCCGAAGACGCCGTTCAAATCGTCCCCACCCGTGATCGCGCAGCGGTTGAGCATTTGTTGAAGATGACCGAATTTGTGGATGTGATTGTTCCTCGTGGTGGCAAAGGCTTGGTTGGATTGGTCCAACGCGAAGCGCGGGTTCCCGTTTTCGCCCATCTTGAGGGGATTGTGCATATCTATATCGACAAATCTGCGGATCCACAAAAAACCATGGATGTGGTCCTGAATGCCAAAACACGACGTACAGGAATTTGCGGTGCTGCTGAATGTTTGCTGATCCATCAAGATGTTTTGGACACGCTTGGGCGCGATATCTTGCAGGCCCTGACCCTTGCTGGCGTTGAAGTGCGCGGTGACACAGCAATTTCAAAGTTGGATGGGGTCATCCCAGCCACAGATGAAGATTGGGGCAAGGAATATCTGGACAGCATCATTGCCGCCAAGACCGTTGCAGATGTCGACGCGGCAATTACGCATATCCAAACCTATAGTTCGTCTCATACAGAATGCGTGATGTGCGAAGATATGGCCGTGCGTGACAAATTCTTTGAACGGATTGACAGCGCGATCCTGATGCACAATGCCTCGACCCAATTTGCCGATGGGGGTGAATTTGGAATGGGCGCAGAAATTGGCATCGCTACAGGTAAAATGCATGCCCGCGGCCCCGTTGGGGCCGCGCAGCTTACATCATTTAAGTATCTGGTCGAAGGTAATGGTACTACCCGCGCCTAAACGTCAGGGTTGTGATTGTTTAGCGGTGGTTGAATTCCACCGCGAAGCCATAGGCACCTGCAATATTGGTTAACAGATGGAATTGCACGTCCGCTGGGGCAGGGAGTTCCTTTAAATCTGACGAAAGCCGTTCCCACCCTGGGTGGGCAACGGTTGTTCGTTCGCTTGTGGCAGTGATCCTGATCCTGATGTGATCGGCGTTGGCGGCAACGGTAATTGTCCCACCAAGTGTCAGCTGCCGTTCCACGCACATTAGTCCCATGTAAATCACCTGCGCCCATGTTCGGTCAATCGCACTCTCAAGATGCCAACGCAGATCAAAACGGGGTGTCGTGTAAATGGCATTGGCGATGCCTTGAACCTTGGGCGCATCCATCAACTGGCCCGTTTGATAGGTGCCAAAGGCCACGCGGAAAAATTCAATGCGTGCGCGCGCATCCTGACAACTGTCGTGGATCAGCGCCATTTCAGGGCTTTTGACATCAAGGCTTGCGGTCATTGAAATAAGTTCTAAACCATTGTGTATCGCACCAATCGGACTGATGATGTCGTGACAGATGCGAGACGCAACAATGTTTGAGATGTCCAGTGACATTACTGGCCTCCGTTTAAGATAGGATTTAGGGTGATGGAAGATTTGAACGCACATTTGGAACCAGGCATGCTGGTGCGCCATCCCCAAAAACCTGAATGGGGCATTGGACAGGTACAATCACGCATAAATGGTAGAATTACCGTTAATTTTCGGGACCATGGCAAGGTTGTCATTGACGGAACCCTTATTATGTTAGAGCTTTCTTTATCTACCCAAAGATGAAAATATATTAAAAATACAGCTTATAATTGTGTTATCAATGGTGTGATTTGTGTCATTGCTTGCCAAGTAGAGATCGACTGGTTAGATACGCGCAGAACCAAGGAAAATCGGGTCGTATGACACAATCTTCACCACAGTTCCGCGTGAAACTTGCACAAACTGAAGATGAGTTGCGTGCGGCGCAGCGGCTTCGCTATGATGTGTTTGTGGCGGAATTGGGGGGGGCGGGCGATATGGTCGATCACAAGGCCCGATTAGAACGCGACGCCTTTGATCCGTTTTTTGATCATCTGATCCTTTACGACGATGCACTGATCCATGACGGTGCTCCAACCGTTGTTGGGGTCTATCGCCTATTGCCCCAAGAGGGGGCCGCGAAAATTGGGCGGTATTATTCCGAGGATGAATATGATCTGACGCCTCTACGTCAATCGGAAAGGCGTCTTTTGGAACTGGGGCGGTCCTGTTTGCATGCGGATTACCGTGGTGGCACGGCGATGTATGTTCTATGGCAGGCGCTGGCAGATTATGTAATCGAACGCGATATTGAAATCCTGTTCGGGGTTGCCAGTTTTCATGGCACAAATATCGCGGATATCGCCGCGCCGCTTAGCATGCTTTATCATCGGCATCTTGCCCCCGCTGAATTGCGTGTCCACGCACAGCCGCATTCGGCACAAACGATGAACCTGATTTCAGAGGCGGATTTAGACCGCAAGGCCGCGATGCTGGCAGTGCCTGCATTGATCAAGGCCTATCTGCGTCTGGGCGGTGTTGTGGGGGCGGACGCCTTTGTCGATCACCGGTTTAATACAACTGATGTCTGTTTAATTATGGACACTGCGAAAATGAACGAAAAGCAGCGAAATCTATATGCACGATCCTAACACATCTGACTGGACAGAAGAGCTTGAACCAAAGCTTTCTGATATTTCGATCCTTGGCTGGTGCCTTGTGGCAATCCGCGCTGTTCTGATGCTGTTGATCATTTTGGTTGGGATTGTGTTTCTTTTCATCGCGCGTGGGTTGGAACGCCCCTTTGTTGGGCCGCGCCGTCCAATCAGTGGTCAGGTGGTGCATTGGGTCTGCCGCATTGGGGCACGCGCGATTGGGGTGCGTATGTCTGTGCGCGGGACACCGATGAAACGTCCCGGTGCGGTTGTGGCCAATCATTCATCCTGGTTGGATATCATCGTTCTGAACGCTGCCAAACGTGTGTTTTTCGTCTCAAAGGCCGAGGTGTCGGGTTGGCCTGGAATTGGGTTTCTGGCTAATATCACGGGCACTGTTTTCATTCGGCGCGAACGTCGCGATTCAAAACTGCAAAAGGATTTGTTCCAAACGCGGTTGGGCTTAGGACACAAATTATTGTTCTTTCCCGAAGGGACATCCACCGACAGTTTACGGGTATTGCCGTTTAAATCGACACTATTCGCGGCCTTTTTTGAGCCTGAGCTAAAGGAAAAAATCTATATCCAAGCGGTGACGGTAAACTATCATGCCCCAAAAAATCAGGATAAGCGGTTCTATGGTTGGTGGGGTGAGATGGACTTTGGCACGCATATGATCCAATCCCTTTCGGCACTCCCCCAAGGTCAGGTTGAGGTCGTGTTTCACGAACCACGCGCCTTGAAAGCGTACGACAATCGCAAAGTATTAGCTGCGGATTTGGAACAGGACGTGCGCAGTGCGCATGCCTTTGATGGGAAATACTAGGCGCGCGCGGCTAGCAATGTACTCAGCGTCTCGGCTGGGGTATCGGTGCCCCAAATTTCATCTCCAAAGGCCAAGAAATCGGTGACAGGTGTGATTTGACGGACGATCTCGGCGCTTAGGCCGCCTTCGGCCACGATGGGGACCTCGATCATCTCGCTCCACCATGCGAACAATTCTTGTTCTGCCAATGTGCCGTCGCCCAATGCCGCACCGCTTAGGGGACCAAAACTCACGTATTCTGCGCCGGCTTCGCCTGCGATCATCCCGTCATGGCGTGATGCGCCGCAATAGGCGCCGACAATGGCCTCATCCCCCAATTCTTTGCGGGCTTTACGTAAATTGCGTGCGCCATCAGGTAAATGCACGCCATCTAATCCCAAACGTTCCACCATCAACACATGGCTGTCGATCACAATGGCCACATCCCGCGCATGGCAAACTTCACGTAGGGCATCGCCCGCCTTAAGAATGCGAGTTTCATCGCGGGTGGCTAGTGCCAAACGCACACAGGCCACAGGATGGGCATCCAAAACGCGCGCAAGATCATCACAAAACACCGTATGATCGAAATCGGACGGAGTAATCAAATAGGTTTGTGGAAGCTCGTCTTGCGCCATCTTAGGATCCTTGGATATTTCTGCGCTCTTTTAGCGCGGAAAAACGCGCTTGACCATGGGCCTTGGGTGAAAATGGGCTTTCTTCTTCGGCGGGCATGACTTAAATCACGCCCAAACACAGCGGAGGTTTTCATGCCATCTTCACATCCACAACCAAGTGTCGTTTTGGTGCGTCCCCAGATGGGCGAAAATATTGGCGCTGCGGCGCGAGGGATGTGGAATTTCGGGTTGGACCGAATGCGGGTGGTTGCCCCCCGTGATGGATGGCCCAGTCAAAAGGCGGTTGCCATGGCCAGTGGGGCAGGGCGCCTGTTGGATGAGGCAGGGCATTTTGATCGGGTCGAAGATGCGCTGGCTGATGCGCATTTCGTATTGGCTACAACGGCGCGCCCGCGTGGATTGACCAAACCTGTTCTAAGCCCAGAAGAAGCCATGCGCCAAGCAGCAGAGCGTATCGCGCGCGGCGAAAACGTGTCGATTATGTTTGGCCCCGAACGCTCGGGCCTTGAAAACGAAGATATCGCGCAGGCAAACGCCATTGTTAGCGTACCTGTAAATCCCGATTTCCCCTCCCTAAACCTTGCGCAATGTGTGCTGCTTTTGGGGTATGAATGGCGTCGCGCCACACAAACCATTCAAGGGGAAAGCATGGAAATGGCAAAAACCGAATGGGCCGAAACAGGCGAGATCGAAAAACTGTCCGAACATTTTGAAACCACTTTGGATCAGGCGGGTTTTTTTTTCCCAGAGGCAAAGGCAGAGGGCATGAAAACCAATTTGCGTAATCTATGGTCGCGCATGCCATTGACGCGTTCCGACGTGCAAATTTTCCACGGTATGATGCGTCAAATGGTGCGTTGGAAAAACCGTGATGGGGATTGAAAAATTCGCCCTGAAACCCTAGCCTTAGGCAAACAATAAAAGGCATAATCAGATGAGCACGAAACGCACAATTTTTGAAGATGTCAGTGAAAAATCAACCGACGTGCAGCCGCAGGTTGGTTTGATTGATCAGGGTCAGAGTATGGGCGCACGTGCGGCGATCCGTGCGTGGATGATCCTATTATTCTTATTGGTTTGGGCCATGATTTTGGTCGGTGGTTTGACGCGATTGACAGACAGTGGTTTGTCAATCACCGAATGGCGTCCGCTGACGGGTGCCCTACCGCCCATGAATGACGCGGCGTGGTTGGTTGAATTTGAAAAATACAAACAAATTCCCGAATATCAGTTGCAAAATATGGGCATGTC
>JAKMGV010000244.1 GCA_022424725.1 Paracoccaceae bacterium | reverse complement strand
CCAGTTTTGCCGAAACGATTTCGTTCACGGCCTTAGGGTTTGCCTTGCCACCTGTGGCTTTCATCACCTGACCGACGAACCAACCCACCAATTTCGGATTGGCCTTGGCCTTTTCAACCTGCGCAGGATTATCGGCGATGATTTGATCAACGGCCGCCTCAATCGCACCTGTGTCGGTGACTTGTTTCATGCCACGCGCTTCAACGATTTCGGCAGGGTCTCCACCCTCGGTATAGACGATCTCAAACAGGTCTTTTGCGATTTTACCGCTTATGTCGCCCTTGGTAATCAATTCAATGATGCCGCCCAATTGTTTGGGGGTTACGGGGCTGTCGGTGATGTCATGGTCATCCTTTTTCAAACGACCAAACAATTCGTTAATCACCCAGTTTGCCGCCAATTTCCCATCGCGGTCCTTTGCGACCGCCTCGAAAAAGTCGGCAGATTCAACTTCGGCCGTCAGCACCGATGCGTCATATTCTGACAGACCAAAGTCCCCCACAAAGCGCGCCTTTTTCTCATCTGGCAACTCAGGCAGGTTTGCCGCAATGTTGTCGACCCAGTCCTGTTCAATTTCCAGCGGAAGCAAATCAGGATCGGGGAAGTAGCGGTAATCATGCGCCTCTTCCTTGGAACGCATGGATCGTGTTTCACCCTTGTCTGGATCATATAGGCGTGTTTCCTGATCCACCGTTCCGCCCGCTTCAACAATTTGAATTTGGCGGCGTGCTTCAACCTCGATCGCTTGTTGGATAAAGCGCATCGAGTTCATGTTTTTGATTTCACAGCGTGTGCCCAGATGTCCGAAATCACCTGTTTCCATGAATTTCTCATAAGCGCCCGGCAAACAAATCGACACGTTCACATCCGCGCGCAGGTTCCCGTTTTGCATGTTGCCGTCACAGGTTCCCAAATAGCGCATGATCTGACGCAATTTCGCGATATAGGCGGCTGCCTCTTCTGGGCCACGGATGTCAGGGCGGCTGACGATCTCCATCAGGCAGACGCCTGTGCGGTTCAGGTCAACAAAGGACATGTTTGGGTCCATGTCGTGAATGGATTTACCCGCATCCTGTTCCATATGGATGCGTTCAATGCGCACACGACGCGCAACACCCGGGCCCATGTCCACGATGACTTCGCCTTCGCCCACAATCGGATGATAAAGTTGCGAGATTTGATAACCCTGTGGCAGGTCAGGATAGAAATAGTTTTTACGATCAAATGCGGACCATAGGTTGATATCGGCCTTTAACCCAAGTCCGGTGCGCACCGCCTGTTCCACACAGAATGCATTAATCACGGGCAACATGCCAGGCATGGCCGCGTCAACAAAGGCAACGTTTGAGTTTGGTTCATTCCCAAATTGTGTTGAGGCACCCGAAAACAGTTTCGCGTTTGAGGCGACCTGTGCGTGCACCTCCATACCAATCACAAGTTCCCAGTCGTGTTTTGCGCCTGCAATCACCTTGGGTTTTGGGGTTTCAAACGTTTGATCCAACATCTCTATCACCTGTATATCATGTGTTAAACGCGGTGTAGCGAATGCAGGCTAGGGATTCAATCGTCTTTGTCGTCCCGCCTACATGTTTGCAGCATTGGCAAGCTTGGGAACAATGCGGCACAACATGCGCAGGGCGGTTTCTTCGCCCATCTTTTGTTGAACCTCTGGGTCCTCAATCCCCAGATGCGGGGCCAGACCTGTTATCGCACGATACCATGGCATCGGATCAATTTCGCGCAAAAATTCTTCGGCAACGTATTCCGCGGCCTCGTTCAATTTTTGGCGTTTTTTGCGGATGGACGCGCTTTCTTGACGGCCTGAATAATCCCCCAACGTCACGGCCAAGAACGCAGCGATTTCATTTGCGGTATGCTGATCTGGACGGCGTTCAAAAATTTTTAGGATCGCATGGAGGAAGGCATCTGTGTCCAACATCTGAAATGCATTTTGATCTTCTGCCAAGGCATCCATGTACATCCATGCATAAGCGCCGCTGCCCCAGATATCGTACATTTCATCACGCATCCACGCGGCCTCTCTTTCTAATGTCGCATAATCGCCTAAAAATTGCGGTAACAAATGGCGGCCAAAATTGCGGAAGTGCAAGGGTGTTGTTGGGTCCAGATCAATTAATTCATTGTAATCGTCGAGCACCCGCAGATCCGCGTTTTTCAATCCAGGTAACGTTGCGCATTGCGCTGCGGCCAGAATGGGGGACGATAGCTCGCGGGCATTAAAGTTGTTTAACACCTCTTGGGCCAGGGCAAAGTGTTCCTGAAAAATCTTAAGGTAACCGGCGTGTTTTGGGTGCGGCATGGCGTTATACCACGCCCATCCTGCATCAATGTGGGTATAGGCCAAGATGGCCGCAACGCCGTGCTCGTTTGGATGTTCGCGCATGACTTCGTGAAATTCGGAAATACCCTCGGTTGAGGGTTCTGGCTCACGAAACCGCAGTGCAACCTCAAGCGGACGAATAACATCGTAACGCGCACCAAGTGTCAGAATTTCAGAGATGGGTGACCCGCCAGATGTTGTCGCACGCATTTCGTCAAACTGTCTGATTTCTTGGCCCAGTTTATCCCAATTCTCTTGGCGCACCAATTTCTGACCACGGTCCAAATACCATCCGTATTCCAACTGTTCTTCGCCGTCCATGTTGACAGGTTTTCCCAGTTTTGCACGCAACGGGTCCAGTGTTTCTAAACGATCATCAGGATGGCCCACAGCTAAATCGGCAAGGATGTTTGTTAACCCATCCTCTGGCTAGGCGCGTAAGGCAGTGCGCAGTCGATTTAGAAACCCGTAACTCATGGCCATCTGATACTCCTTATCTTTGCATAGAGTACTGATGCCCATTTAAGGCGCAAAAAAGGCAGGCTGCGTGCATATTTCGGTTTATTGCCCGTCATCTTCGGGGCATAGGG
>JAKMGV010000243.1 GCA_022424725.1 Paracoccaceae bacterium | reverse complement strand
TTGGGTACGGAGGACCAATTATGTACAACAGATTAACTAAAAAGATTGCGGTAGCCGCGATTTCAACAGCAGCCTTGCTTGCAGGTGCTGCACAGGCCGTTGCAGGTGACTGGAAGCCACAAAAGCCAGTTGAGCTGGTTATTATGGCAGGTCAGGGTGGTGGTGCAGATCGTATTGCGCGTTTGTTCCAATCTATCATTCAAAAAGAAAATCTTTCAAACATGCCAATCCTTCCTGTGAACAAGGGCGGCGGGTCCGGCGCAGAAGCCCTGCGTTATTTGAAGGACAAAGAGGGTGATGCCCATGTGATTATGGCGACACTGAATTCATACTACACAACACCGCTGCGCACAGACATCGGCGTGGACATCGAAGAATTCACACCATTGGCACGTATGGCGATGGATACATTCGTGTTGTGGGTCAACGCAGACAGCGACATCCAAACATTGGACGATTACGTCGCGGCTGTGAAAGCGGCGGGCGGCAGCTGGAAAATGGGTGGTACGGGTACAGGCCAAGAAGACAGCCTTGTGACCGCGATGTTGGAACAAGAATTCGGCATTCAGCACACATATGTTCCTTTCAAAGGGGGCGGAACAGTTGCGAAAAACTTGGTGGGTAACCACATCAACGCGACTGTGAATAACCCAGCTGAGCAAATGGGGTTCTGGCAGGCGGGCAAGGTTCGTCCAATCGTTACCTTTACACCTGAGCGCCTTGCGGTATTCCCAGATGTTCCAACCGCACGTGAATTGGGTCATGACATCGTTTATTGGATGCAACGTTCATTCGTCGCACCAAAGGATATGCCAGCGGACGCAGTTGCATATTACACCGAGATGCTAGAGCAGTTGGGTGCAACACCAGAATGGCAAGAGTACGCATCAGGCAAAGCCTTGGTTGCGGATATGCTAACGGGTGACGCGCTTCAAAACTACTTCTTGAACGAACGCTCAAAACACGCCGAAATCTTGGCATCGATTGAATAATCCTAAAATAAATACGCTTTGGCCCCCACATTCGGGGGCCAAATTTTTCTACGGGACCTGATATGTTATTGGACAAAGTAATTGCTGGCGCATTGGTTCTGCTGTCGGCTTATATGATGAGCCACGCAATCCTTCTGCCGATTGGTTGGAACGGGGAAACGGGCGGACCGGGCGGCGGCGCCTTTCCATTTTGGTGCTCACTGATCATCCTGATCTGCGCGGTTTTTGTAATTTTCCGACCTGCACGATCCTATGAAGCGGATCAATTCACATTTGATCGTGAAATGGTGGGACCGCTGATCCAGGTCATTATCGCAATTGCGATCACCATTGCACTGATCCCAACAGCGGGCGCCTATGTGGCAATTCCCCTGTTTTTATTCTGGTACCTGAAAATTTATGGCAAACACAGTTGGACCCTTGCCTTGTCCATCACGGTGCTGACGCCAATTATTGTGTTCTTTTTCTTTGAGGCGACGCTGAAAATTCTGCTGCCCAAAGGGATAACGGAACCCTTCTTTTTCCCGCTATATGCGATGTTCTTTTAAGGGGTAGACCATGGAAGTTCTCTCACTCCTCGCGGATGGTTTTGCGACCTCGCTTTCGCCCTTCAACCTGTTCATTGTGATCATTGGCGTCACCGCGGGCCTTTTCATTGGTGCGATGCCCGGTTTGGGTTCAGTGAATGGTGTGGCGATTGTTTTGCCGCTGACCTTTATCGTTCCTCCATCTTCTGCGATCATTCTGCTTGCTGCCATTTATTATGGGGCGATGTATGGGGGCGCGGTATCCTCGATCCTACTTGGAATACCGGGCGCCTCTACGGCCGTGGCGACAACCTTTGACGGACGGCCCATGGCGCAAAAGGGGCAGGCGGGTCTGGCCCTAATTGCGGCGGCGGTGGCGTCCTTTGTTGGGGGCACAATTTCGGTTATTTTGTTCACGCTATTTGCGGCCCCTTTGGCGGATATCGCGCTTAGCTTTGGACCAGCCGAAGAATTCGCATTGGTTTTGTTGGCTTTCACCACATTTGTCGGATTGGGGGGCGATGACGCCTTGAAAACGATTATCATGATTTGTTTGGGCCTTGCGCTGTCCACAGTGGGTCTTGATTTGATTTCGGGACAACCGCGTTTGATCTTTGGCGATATGCCTGGGTTTTATTCTGGAATTTCCTTCCTTGTGTTGGCGATCGGCACCTATGGATTGGGTGAAATCCTATACACCATCGAAACATCCAAAACCGCGCCCACAGTGACGAACGCCCGCATTACATTTGCGGAATTGGGCGCAGGGTTAAAGCGCATGAATACCTTGTGGAAAACCATGTCGCTTGGATCATTACTTGGGTTTTTCGTAGGCATGTTGCCAGCGGCGGGTGCAACCCCTGCGGCGCTTATGTCCTATGGGATTGCGAAGCAGACATCAAAAACATCTGACACATTTGGCAAGGGCAATATCGAAGGCGTCGCCGCCCCCGAAACAGCAAACAACGCGGCCTCAACCGGGTCATTGCTGCCGATGTTGACACTTGGCATTCCAGGATCGCCAACAACGGCGCTGCTCTTGGGCGGTATGGTGATGTGGGGATTGGTGCCAGGTCCCATGTTGTTCATTGAACAGCCTGATTTCGTTTGGGGTCTGATTTCATCGCTTTATACTGCGAACTTTGCCGCGGTTGCCGTGAACATTGCCTTAATCCCCGTCTTTGTTTGGGCGCTGCGCATGCCGTTTACGGTGCTTTGTGCGCTGGTGGTGGTTCTGTGCATCGTGGGTGGGTTTGCGCCATCGCAAAAAATGCACGATGTATGGTTGATCTTTGCCTTTGGCGTGGGTGGGTATCTTCTGCGTAAGGCGGATTATCCATTGGCCCCCTTGGTTCTGGCACTTGTGCTTGGGCCATTGATGGAAAAAAGCTTCCGTCAAACCTTGATCGCGGAACAGGGCAAT
>JAKMGV010000242.1 GCA_022424725.1 Paracoccaceae bacterium | reverse complement strand
GGCCTTGAAGGACTTGACCTGGCGAAGGATGTGACATGCGCGCAAAGTTATCAATGGAATGAAATGCGGTGGGCATGGCCCGATGGGTATCAGCCGCAAACAAATCCAAAACATAAAGTTGTTGCATTGGATTTCGGTGCAAAACGAAACATATTGCGTTGCTTAGCATCCGCAGGATGCGATGTAACGGTATTGCCCGCAACTGCCACCGCGGAGGAGGTGTTGGCCCATAATCCAGATGGTGTTTTCCTATCGAACGGTCCGGGTGATCCCGCAGCGACAGGGGAATATGCGGTGCCGATGATCAAAACCATTTTGGACACGACGGATTTGCCTGTCTTTGGCATCTGTTTGGGGCACCAAATGTTGGCACTTGCCCTTGGGGCCAAGACCATCAAAATGAACCACGGCCATCACGGTGCCAACCACCCCGTGAAAGAGCATGAATCAGGCAAAGTTGAAATCACGTCCATGAACCACGGTTTTGCCGTAGATGCGCAGACATTGCCAGAAGGCGTTGTTGAAACACATGTGTCCTTGTTTGATGGATCAAACTGCGGGATCCGCATGAAAGATCGGCCTGTGTTTTCCGTGCAGCATCACCCAGAGGCAAGCCCCGGTCCGCAAGACAGCTTTTATCTGTTTGAACGCTTTGCCGCGTCGATGGATTAATCGCCGTCGGCCAGTAATTTTAGACGTGTCGAAAACGCAATAGAAATATGCTGGCGTAGGCAGTCGTCTGCCTTATCTTCGTGCCCATGCATGATCGCATCAACGATTTCCTGATGCTCCGCCAAGGCAACTTCACCCCGCCCGTCCGCAGCCAAGGATGTTGTCGCCATCAAGGCCATCGAACGATGCACCAAATCCAACTGCTGCACCAAAAACCGATTGTGCGAGGCCAAGTGGATTTGTTTATGGAAACGACGATTGGCCCGCGATAGCGCGCTTGGGTCGTCGACAATTTTGTAATCATCATTGACCATATCCTGCAGCACCCGTTTTTCTTCAATCGTTGCATGACGCGCAGCCAATCGGGCGGCCAATCCCTCTAACTCGCTTCGCACGACATAAAGTTCGGCCATCTGCGAATGATCAAGCGAGGCCACAATCAGGCTTCTACCGTCCCGACTAAGCAAGGATTGTGTTTCCAATCGCTGCAACGCCTCGCGGATTGGAGTACGCGAAACACCAAAACGATCTGCCAGTTCGCTTTCAACTAGACGGTCGCCAGGCTTGTAAACGCCGATATCAATCGCATCTAGGATCAAACCATAGGCATCTTTGTTATTTTGTCGTATCTGTGTCATTGTACTCGTCCATTGTCTCGCATTACCTTACGTGGTGTTTTACTCGCAAATCAAGTAACCCTTTCGCTTTTTTGAATATGTTTAGGACAGCATTATGCCCAAAAGTCAGTTTTCACATGTGTCAGAGTGGGTATTTGATATGGATCACACGCTCTATCCGCCGCACAACAAATTGTTCGATCAGATCGAAATTTTGATGGCCGATTACTTTGTCAAAGTGACAGGTTTGCAAAAACCAGAAGCAGACAAATTACGTCAATCCTATTGGGACAAATATGGGGCCTCATTGACAGGGTTGATGCATCACCATGACGTCGATCCTGCAGATTTTTTGCGGGACGTACATGATATTGATTTTTCGGTATTAGACCCCGATCACGGGTTAAACGACATTATACGCGATCTGCCTGGGCGCAAAATTGTCTATACAAATGCCCCGCGCGAGTATGCAGAACAAACGCTCGATCGGTTGCATATGCAGGATATGTTCGATGCAGTTTATGCGTTAGAGGATGCCGATTTGATCCCCAAACCAAATCAGGCGGCCTATGACATCGTATTGAATAAGGCTGGCATTGATCCTGCTCGCGCCGCCATGTTTGAGGACAGCCCACAGAATTTGCGCGTACCCCATAACATCGGTATGCGCACCGTGTTGGTCCATGGCAAAAGTCGTGACATCCATATCCACCACCACACCCCAAATTTATCAAATTTTTTGAACCAATTGGTGACCGAATGACGCAGCAACCTTTTGCTTTGGCGCGATCTGGCCTAAGTGTGGGATAAGCAAAAGGATCAGCATATGACAGATCATTCAGTGGACGTTGTTGTATCGGGCGGGGGCATCGCCGGCATGGTGACGGCAATCGCCTTCGCACAGGCGGGGTTTGACACCCTTTGCGTTGATCCGCAGCCGCCGGTGACATCGCGTGCAGCTGATGGTGCGGACTTGCGGACAACGGCATTTTTGCAGCCTGCCCGCAATTTTTTAGATGAATTGGGCATTTGGCAGTATTTTTCGCCTGAAACGATGCCATTGGACATTATGCGCATTGTGGATGCAGGGGGAGCGGAAAATCCGCCCCGCATGCGGGTTGAAAAAGAATTCAATTCAGCCGAGGTTTCTGACCTTCCGTTTGGGTGGAACATCCCAAACACCGCAGCGCGTGCGGCACTAATGACACGCATGGATGATTTGGAAAACCTGACCTTTCTAACAGGACACTCCTGCGAACGCCTGTTTACCCGAGAGGGCGAAGCGCGTGTCACACTATCAAACGGGGATCGCTATCGCGCAAAATTGGTTGTGGCGGCAGATGGGCGAAATTCCCCCATGCGCGAACAATCGGGGATCCCTGTGCAAACCACACGTTTTGGGCAAAAGGCATTGGCCTTTGCCGTGTCCCACCCCATTCCACATGAAAACGTATCAACAGAAATTCATCGCACAGGGGGGCCATTTACCTTGGTCCCCCTGCCCGATCACGATGGCATGCCCTGTTCCGCGATTGTTTGGATGGAAACAGGCCCCAACGCCCGCGCCCTATTTGAACTGGACGTCCCCGAATTTGAGGCTGCGATGACCGAACGGTCTTGCAATTTATTGGGGCCACTCACGCTTCTCGGGCGCCGCAGTCTGTGGCCCAT
>JAKMGV010000010.1 GCA_022424725.1 Paracoccaceae bacterium | reverse complement strand
AGAGGGCTACGCAAATCAAGGGCGTCTTGGTCCATTGAACCTTCCGACATTGACCCGATTGGGATTGGGCAATGCGATCCATGCGGCCTCTGGGGAAATGGCCCCCAATTTAGCGATGGTTTCAGGGGCAACATGGGCTGCGGCGACGGAACAGTCACTGGGCAAGGATACGCCGTCAGGCCATTGGGAATTGGCAGGGCTCACCGTTCCGTGGGATTGGCATTATTTTCCGAAATCAGAACCAAGTTTTCCCAGCGATGTCACCGATGCGGTTTGCCACGCCGCGGGTGTTTCGGGGATATTGGGGAATTGCCATGTCTCTGGCACAGAAATCATTCAGAAATTGGGGCAGCGTCACGTCGAAACGGGACAGCCGATTTGCTATACATCCATCGACAGTGTGTTCCAAATCGCCGCCCACGAAACCCATTTTGGATTAGAACGGCTCTATGATCTATGTGCTGCAATCGCGCCGATGTTACACGAAATGAAGGTGGGCCGCGTGATCGCGCGCCCCTTTGTCGGTGATCAGGAAACGGGTTGGAAACGAACCTTCAATCGTCGTGATTTTGCTATTGAACCACCGCGCCCTGTGCTGACAAACTACTTGCAAAATGCAGGTGTTCACACCTGCGCGATTGGAAAAATTGGTGACATCTTTTCCATGCGGGGCATTGATCACTGTGTGAAGGGGGATGATGAAACCCTGATGGTGGCGTTGGATGATCATGTGCGTCATGCCCCAGATCACAGTTTTACATTCGCAAATTTTGTCGAATTTGATAGCCTCTATGGACATCGTCGTGATGTTTCGGGATATGCACGTGCATTGGAATGGTTCGATCAAAAAATGGCGGATGTCCTGTCGCAGTTGCGTCCCGATGATATGCTGATACTGACGGCGGATCATGGCAATGATCCAACATGGGTTGGGACCGATCATACACGCGAACGTGTTCCCGTGTTGATCGCAGGTGCACACCCCAAGGACATTGGCGTCATTGGGTTTAGCGATGTGGCGGCGACAATCGCGCGATTTTTTGATGTGCCTTATGACGGAGAAGGGAAAAATATAGTATGAGTGACCCCAGAGCAGACGGCGCAAAAATTGAAATTCACCTGCATCACGAAGGTGCCGCCCCGCCCGAATTTATTCGCCGCCTTGCGGCAGAGAAAAAGGTGGACCTAGCCAAGATTTTTGACGAAACGGGCGGATATGTTTTCACATCCTTCACCGAATTTTTGCGCACGTATGAGGCCGCCTGTACCGTCCTGCAAACACCGCAAGATTTTTACCAACTGACCCGCGCGATTTTAGAGGAAAGCGCATCCCATGGCGTGATTTATACGGAAACATTCTTGGCCCCCGATTTTTGTGGAAATTCCGATGTGGCTGCTTGGCGTGATTATTTGGCGGCGATTGAAGAGGCGGCCAATCATGCGCATCAGGAACATGGCATTGTAATGCGCGGCATCGCAACATGCGTGCGCCATATGGGGCCAGAGCAGGCCAAAAAATCGGGCCTTTGTGCGGCCGAAACAGCGGGTGATTTCCTAACAGGTTTCGGCATGGGCGGGGACGAAAGCGTGGGGCATCAGGGCGATTTCGCCTATGCCTTTGACATGGCACGCGAGGCGGGGCTGCGCCTAACGACACATGCGGGCGAATGGGGCGGCCCCCAAAGCATGCGCGAGGCGATCCATGATTTGAACGTTGAACGCATTGGCCACGGGGTGCAATGCATAAAGGACCCGGCGCTGATAGAAGAGATCAAGGCGCGTCAAATCACACTTGAGGTATGCCCAGGGTCAAACGTGGCATTGGGGGTCGATGTTGCGCCCAGTTGGGCGGATCATCCGATCAAGGCCTTGTTTGATCAATCCGTTCGCGTAACCGTCTCCACCGACGATCCGCCTTTCTTTCACACGAATTTGACCCGTGAATACGATATGTTGGCGGATACCTTTGGCTGGGATGCTGCGGAGTTTTGTGTTTTGAATGAAAATGCGGTTGATGCGGCCTTTTGCGATGCTGAAACCAAGAAAACCCTGCGTGAAAAGGTACGGAAATCATGGATCAACACCTAACAATCGTCGATCATCCTCTTGTCCAACACAAATTGACCCTGATGCGCGACACGGCCACATCAACGGCTATGTTTCGACAATTGCTATGCGAAATCAGTCAGTTGTTGGCCTATGAGGTGACGCGGAATTTGCCTATGTCGACCCGTCAGATTGAAACACCCTTGATGACGATGGACGCCCCTGTGATTGACCGCAACGGATCACAGCTCAATTTGATATTGGCGGGGCCTTTTTCGGATGTTGCACAGCTGCGCGACGCCTTGGATCGTGCCCGTGATGCGGGTTTTGCGGATGCTTATGTGAAATAGGCAACGCTATTCGCCCATTCGATTATCCGCCGCAAATCCCCTGTAATCCGACCCAAAGCGTGTCGTTCAAAACGGGTCGTGCGGGGCTTGGGCGCGTGATCTCTGCCGATAGAAGATGTGCGGTATCCTGTCCCGTAATGTCACGCGCCAATGCATAGGGTGTTATTGCGACCCCCTGTTCATAAAACGCATTAATCAGTCGCGGATCATCGGGGATCACCGCGGGACCGTTCAACAGTCCTTTGGCAAATTCGGCCAATGTCGCTTGGGGTAAATGACCCGTTGTAAGCAGGCGGAAGGTTGGCATGAATCCCGCCGTTTGAAGCATGTTTTGCAACATATCCCGCGGTTCATTGTCGAGATTGAGTTGAAGCAAGTAACCCGCCAATACATCAGGGGTGTCATGATCCTCAACCAACGTGTGACTAACCACAATTACGTTCCCAGGTAGGGCGCGAATGCTTTCAACACCTTCGCGCAAGATCGCGATGGAAACGGGTCTGTCAAACAAACGATTTGACAGTTGATCCAGCGCACGTGTTGATAGGGAGGAGGTACAAGCGCGACCTGTAAAGCGTTCCAATTCCTGCAACAACCCATTTCCAATGTCCCTTTCTGTAACATCGGGTAGGACGCGCAGGGTGTAATCACGCACGGCACCCGGCATCCAAAATACCATCAAGGCGGCAAACAATGTTAGGATCGTTAGAAAACTGATGATCCGCAATCGACCGGGTTTCGGACGACGACGTTCGATCACCTGACGCAGCTTTTCAATTGCCTCAACCATTTCTGCTTCGCTTTCGCCGAATTCCAATGTTTCATCAGGATCGCCATCTGGGTGAAATACGGCTGGCATTGCCCCTGGATTTGCACGCTGCACGGCGGCAAGCGACCAATGCGTCAGTGGGCGTTCGTTTTTGTCGGTAATGACCAAACTTGCATCCCCAAGAGATACAATCACATCACGACGCTGACCACTGATGCTGTCGCGCCAGAGGGCCGATGCTTCTAATCTTTGGTATTTGCTTAGGGCTGTCATGAAAACGAAGGTGTCTGCTCAGTATTTTTGAACAATGCTACACCTTCGTTCCCATGCAAACAATCACTGTGATTATTGAAATTGCTTGCGCAGTTCAAATTTTTGAATTTTCCCCGTGGATGTCTTGGGCAGTTCACAGAAAACCACAGCCTTGGGTGTTTTAAATCCCGCAAGACGCTCGCGGGCAAAGGCGAACATATCTGCCTCGCTCGCCTCTGCGCCCTCTTTTAGTTCGATAAAGGCGCAGGGCACTTCGCCCCATTTTTCGTCTGGCTTGGCAACCACAGCGCACAGCGATACGGCGGGATGGGCCATCAATGTGCCTTCAACTTCAACCGAACTGATGTTTTCGCCCCCAGAGATAATGATGTCCTTGGCGCGGTCAGCGATTTGAACATAGGTATTTGGGTGATGCACTGCGATATCGCCCGAATGGAAATATCCGCCCTCAAACGCTTCGGCAGTGGCCTGTGGGTTTTTGTAATAGCCCTTCATGGTGCCATTGCCGCGCATGACGATTTCGCCCTGCGCGGTGCCGTCACGGGAAATTTGGTGGCCCGCGGAATCCCAAACGGCCACATCCTCCATAAAGGGCATGGCAACACCTTGTCGCGCCTTGATCGCGGCGCGTTCATCCGTGCCCAGATCGTCCCATGCACTGTCCCATGTACATTCGGTCGCGGGGCCATAGACCTCGGTCAATCCGTAAACTTGGGTCACGTTGAACCCCATTGGTTCAATCTTGGCCAGCGTCGCGGGGGCAGGGGGCGCACCTGCGGTAAAGACTTCGACAATATGATCAAAGTCGCGCTTTTGATCTGCGGGGGCATTGACCAACATGTTTAAAACAATCGGGGCCCCGCCGAAATGCGTGACCTTTTCATCCGCGATTGCATCGAAAATAGCCGGTGCCGTGATATCGCGACAGCACACGATTGTGCCCCCAACTGCGGGCATCATCCATGTGTGACACCATCCGTTACAATGGAACAGGGGCACAATTGTTAGGTATCGGGGATGCAACGTGATGCGCCAACTGATCACCTGACCCATGGCGTTCAAATAGGCCCCGCGGTGATGATAAACCACACCCTTTGGGCGGCCTGTCGTGCCCGAGGTATAGTTCAGCGCAATGCTTTCCCATTCGTCCTGTGGCATGATCCATTGAAAATCCGCATCCCCATCCGCCAAAAGCGCGTCATATGTTGTGTGCCGTCCTGTTGCAGGGAACCCTGCGGCGGTATCTGGAACCTCGATCAATGTGGGGCCTGTGCCACCATTTTGCGCAATTGCAGCCTCGGCCAATTCGATAAACTGCGTATCAACCAGCGCAACCTTGGCCCCGCCATGATCGAAAATATAGGACACGGTGTTCACGTCCAACCGTGTGTTGATCGCATTTAGGATCGCACCACAGGCGGGAACGCCGAAATGCGCCTCGGTATGGGCGGGGATATTTGGCAGGATCGTTGCAACAACATCCCCTGATTGCACCCCTAGCTTTACCAAACCAGAGGCCAAATGCGTACAGCGTTCATGATACTGGCGATAGGTGACACGGTGATCGCCATAAACCACCGCCAGTTTATCAGGGAAGACATCGCGTGCGCGATTTAGAAATGACAAAGGGGTTAGGGCAACAAAGTTCGCCGCATTTTTTTCCAGTCCTATTTCATCCGCTAACCAGCCCATAAGTCCCCCAAAGTGCAAAATTCATAAAAAGTGTCGGTTTGGCGATAGATTTACGCTGTCTTTACACAAAAAGAAAAGACCTATGAGCAATTTAAATTCGGCACAAAACGCACGCGGTGCATGGTTGATGATTGGTGGTATGGCCATGATCGGCTTTGTTGATAACTTCATCGGTCCGATGGCCGAGGTGATAGGGCTTTGGCAATTTCAAATACAACGGTCGCTTGTTGCGGTTCCCACGCTGATTTTATTGTCGGTGTTCGGTGTCCTATCTGTGCGTCCAAAGATTTGGAAACCTGTATTATTGCGCAGTACTCTGATCGCATTTGGCATGATGTGGTATTTCGGCGCGCTGGGGTTCATTCCGCTGTCCCAGGCGTTGGCGGGACTGTTCACATCACCGATATGGGTGTTGTTGTTCACGGCACTGTTTCGGGGCATCCCCGTGTCGCGGGTGCAGTGGTTTGCAGTTTGCCTGTCCTTCCTTGGTGCGCTTATGGTGTTGGACATTTGGGGGGATCAGTTCTCATTGGCCTCTGCCATGCCCATTGTTGCGGGATTATTTTGGGCGATGGGGGCGATTGTGACACGCGACTATTGCAGCCAAGAAACCCCAAGCGCGATGTTAGCAGCCCTCTTTAGTATGCAGTTTGTATTGGCGGGTTTGGCCCTTATCACGCTCGCCCTTTTAAACCCAACAGTTCCCGAAGGCAGCGCAGGGTTCATTGTGCGCCCATGGACGAGCGATTGGTGGCCTGCGTGGTGGATATTGCTGTTGCAGGCCTGGGGATCATTGGTTGGGGTTGGATTAATGACGCGCGCCTATCAAGTGGGCGAAGCGTCGGTCGTTGCGATTTTCGAATACTCGGTCTTTCTCTTTGGCAGTGTCTTTGCTCTTATATTGTTTGGACAGACGGTTGATTTCTGGCAAGGTGTGGGATTTGCGCTGATCATTCTGGGGGGCGTGATTATTGTTCTTCGCTCGGGGCGCAAAATCGCCTAAGACTGTGACATAATCATATCACACGGGCGGCGTTATATTTTTGTTCATGCGCCAAAAACAGGCGGTACATCCATGACGCTCGCGCTTGAGGCGCGGGCCAAGGCGGATGATATCATCATTGGGGACACCCCCAAGGCCAAAAAGCGCCGCAAACGTTTGGCGGATCTTACGCCCGCGGGGCGTTTGTGGAAACACAGCAGCCTGCGTGATATTGATGGGATTGTGGATGCATCCGCAATGCAGGATTATTGCGTCTTTACCATCGTGCGCAATCCGTGGGACCGCTTGGTCAGCTATTATCACTGCGCGCGCGAACAAAGTTTTGATCATTCCGTTGTTCGAGCAGCGCGTGATTATGATTTTGTGGCGTTTTTACATCACCCCGATGTTTGGCGTCCGCTACAGATGTCCCCGTATCGCAGTTATGTTCAGGGTCCATCTGGTTCAGATCATTGCAATTTGTATGTACGTTTGGAACATCTGACATCGGATATTGTACCGCTTGAGCAGCATCTGGGGTTTCGCATTGATGTGGGGCATGTCAATGCATCCGCGCGTGATCAGGATTATCGTACGTATTACACATCTGACTTACGCGATCATGTGGCGCGGATATGTGCAGATGATATCGCGTGTTTTGAATATACGTTCTAGGGAATTGGATTTTAAAACCGACCGTATGGTCGAATATTAAAACGCCGCCCCGAAGGACGACGTTTTCTGGGAGTTTTATTTGGTTTTCTTAGGCGGCTTTTGCGTCGGTGCCAAAGCGACCATAAAAACTTTGACCCTTGGCGGCCATGTCACGCAGCAGGCCGGGGCAGGTAAACCGATCCCCATGATCGGCGACCAGTTGATCGCAGCGTTCCGCCGCGTAGGCCGATCCAAGAATGTCCAACCAACTTAGCGGGCCACCCGTTGCGGGGGCAAAGCCCCACCCAAGGATCGCGCCAACGTCGCCTTCGCGGATGTCCATAAGCACGCCTTCTTCAAGTGCGCGTACGGCCTCAAGCGCTTGGACGAACATCAAACGGTGCTGCACGTCCACAAGTGAGGGTTGTTCCGCCGCACGTGGGTATTGTTCGGTTAAACCATCCCAGTACCCTTGACGCTTGCCCGCCTCATCATAGGCAAAGAAGCCCGCTTTGGCCTTGCGGCCCATGCGTCCTTGGCCCTCCATCCAGAAAATGACTTCATCCACAGCGCCGTCGGGATAGGCATTGCCCATCGCCGCCTTGGTCGCGCGAGCAATTTTTGCGCCCAGATCAATGGAGGTTTCATCAACCAATTGCAACGGACCCACGGGGAAGCCCAGCATACGCGCCGCATTGTCAATTAATGCGGGCGACACGCCCTCGGCCACCATGCGGATACCTTCGTTGATATATGGAATGATGCAGCGGTTCGCATAGAAGAAACGCGCATCATTTACCACGATGGGCGTTTTGCGAATTTGGCGTACGTAATCCAAGGCCTTGGCAACCGCGCGATCCCCAGTTTCCTGACCGCGAATGATTTCCACCAAGAACATTTTTTCAACTGGGCTGAAAAAGTGGATGCCAATGAATTGATCCGCGCGGCCCGATGCCTTGGCCAATTCGGTAATTGGCAGGGTCGAGGTGTTGGAGGCAAAGATGCAATCCTCTGGGATCACGGCCTCGACTGCGGCGGTGACTTCGGCCTTGATTTTGGGGTCTTCAAAAACCGCCTCAATGATCAGGTCCGCATCCGCAAGGGCCGCGTAATCCGTGGTTGCGGTGATACGATCCAACAGGGCTTGTTTCTTTTCTTCGGTGGCTTTGCCGCGTTTGATGCCCTTGTCCATATAGCTTGCGCTATAGGCCTTGCCGCGATCTGCGTTTTCTTGGGATTGATCAATCAGGACAACGTCGATCCCTGCTTGGGCAGAGACCAGTGCAATACCCGCACCCATCATGCCCGCGCCCAAAACGCCTACTTTTTTGACGCTTTGATCTGGGATGCCTGCGGGGCGCACGGCGCCTTTTTCCAAGGCTCCTTTGTTGATGAACAGACTGCGGATCATCGCAGAGGAGGAGGGGTTCATCATGATATTCGTGAACCAACGCGCCTCGATCTTTAGCGCCGTGTCAAAGGGAACCAGCGCCCCTTCATAAACCGCACTTAAGAGGGCTTTGGCCGCAGGAAAGGCACCCTTCGTTTTGCCATTAACCATGGCAGATGCGCCCACAAACGTCATAAAGCCAGAGGGGGTGTAGGGTGTGCCACCTGGCATTTTATACCCTTTTTGATCCCACGGTTTGACGATGTCGGCATCCTTGGCGTTAAGGATAAATTCGCGTGCTTCGGACATTGGATCATCGCTGACCACATCGACAATGCCCGCACCCTTGGCCTTGGCAGGCGCAAGTGTTTTCCCCTCAAGCAGATAGGGGGAGGCGGCCATAGCGCCCAATTTGCGCACCAACCGCGTTGTGCCACCCGCGCCTGGGAAAATACCAACCATAATTTCAGGAAGACCAATTTTCGCCTTAGGGTTATTGGCCGCAAAAATGCGATGTGTTGCCAAAGGAATTTCCAACCCAATGCCCAATGCGGTACCGGGTAAAACGGAAACGATCGGTTTGCCGCCTTTGTTGGTTTTGGCGTCCATCCCCGCACGTTCAATTTTGCGCAAGATGTGGTGCATTTGCATGACCCCATCAAACATGCCCTGTGCAGGATTATCACCCGATGCATTGCGCAGATCGGCCAAAACGTTCAAATCCATGCCAGCGGCGAAATCTTTTTTGCCCGATGTGATGATGGCCCCTTTGATGGCTTCATCTGCGATGACGGTATCAATGAACCCATCCAAGGTGCGCAATGCATCCCAGTTCAACACGTTCATGGATTTGTCCGCACAATCCCATGTAATAACCGCGATGCCATCGGCATCTGTTGTCATTGTGAAATCTGTCATAATTCTAAATCCTTACACGCGTTCAATGATTGTTGCGGCACCCATGCCCGAGCCGATGCACAATGTTGCAAGGCCCGTTTCACGGTCCGAACGTTCGAGCTCATCCAACAATGTCCCAAGGATCATTGCGCCCGTTGCACCCAATGGGTGGCCCATGGCAATCGAACCGCCATTCACGTTCACGCGGTCATGATCGACGTTAAATGCCTGTTCAAAACGCATCACCACTGATGCGAAAGCCTCGTTCACCTCAAACAAATCAATGTCCGAAATTTCCATGCCTGTGTCGCGCAGAATTTTTTGTGTCACGGGTACAGGACCTGTCAGCATGATGGTTGGGTCAGTCCCGATTTTTGCCGTCGCTTTGATCCGTGCGCGCGGGGTTAGGCCCCAGCGTTCGCCAAATTCCTTATCGCCTAGCAAAACGGCCGCAGCCCCATCCACGATGCCCGAGCTGTTGCCCGCATGGTGAATGTGGTTGATGCGTTCCAGATGGGGATATTTCATCAATGCAATGGCATCAAATCCCGGCATCACCTCGCCCTGTTCTTTGAAAGACGGTTTTAGTGCGCCAAGGCTTTGCATATCCGTCGTGGGGCGCATGTATTCATCATGGTCCAAAATGGTTAGGCCGTTTACATCGCGCACGGGTACAACGGATTTTTCAAAACGGTTGTCATCCCATGCGGCTTTGGCGCGGCGCTGGCTCTCCACGGCCATTTCATCGGCCATATCGCGGGTGAACCCGTATTCTGTTGCGATGATGTCTGCACCAATCCCTTGGGGGACGAAATAATTGTCAAAGGTAAAGCTGGGGTCAACGCCCACTGCGCCACCATCTGACATCATGGGCACGCGGCTCATGCTTTCGACACCGCCTGCAATGTATCCTGATCCCGCGCCGCCTGCGACTTGGTTTGAAGCTAGGTTCACGGCCTCAAGCCCGCTTGCGCAGAAACGGTTGATGGCCAAGCCTGGGATTGCCTCATCCAGATCAGAAGCCAAAACGGCCGTGCGCGCCAAACAGGCCCCTTGTTCGCCGACTTGGGTTACATTGCCCAAAATCACGTCCTCGACAGCGTCGCCGACCAGTTCATTTCTGTTTTTGATTTCGTTTAAGACTGTTGTCGCCAAGTTCAGCGCGGACACTTCGTGCAAGGCACCATCCTTGCGGCCCTTGCCGCGGGGGGTACGCACAGCGTCATAAATAAATACGTCTTTCATCAATCTTCTCCAATTATGCGCGCTCAGACGGGTTGCCGGGCATCAAATCATAGGGAGCCTTCCAGCCGGGTTGCTGTGACAGGCGGGTCAACCATGCATCAATATTTGGCCAATCCGCGCGATCAAATCCAAAGGGTTCTGGGTAATAGAGATATCCACAACAGGTCATATCCGCGATTGTGACGTCCTCCCCCACGATCCAGTCGCGCCCTGCCAAATGCGCATCCAGAATTTGATAGGCGCTTTTTAGGCGGCCTTGATTGAACGCAATCGTTTCGGCGGGTTGTTTTTCAGGGGGCAGGAAATTCATTAAAAAACGTGTCATCCCCGCCATCGAGGAAAGTTTGTGGTTGTCCCACAAAATCCAACGCAAAACTTCGCGTTCTTCCTCTTTGGTTTTGCCGCCGAATTTGCCCGTTTTTTCGGCCAAATACTGTTGGATCACACCGGATTGGGTCAATTTGACATCGCCGTCGACCATAACGGGGGCTTCACCCAACTCGTTGACTTGGCTGCGATAGGCCTCGCTTCGGGTTTCGCCCGCAAAGAAATCAACTTTGATCGCGTCCCAATCTAATCCCATCATATTCAGTGTCAGGGCCGCTTTGTAGGAATGGCCACTTTCACCAAAGCAATAAAGTTTAATTGTCATAGTCTTCGTCCAATCTGCGCATCCCTGATGTGCGCGTTATTTCTTTTTCTCAACAAAACCGCGGGCGATCAGTTCTTTCATGATCTCATTCGTGCCGCCATAAATGCGTTGAACACGTGCGTCGGTCCACATTTCGGCGACAGCATATTCCTGCATAAATCCATATCCGCCGTGCATTTGCAGGCAGATATCCAACACCTCGCCTTGGGTATCCGATAGCCAGTATTTTGCCATTGCGGCCTTTTCAATGCTGAGTTCACCTTTTAGGTGTTCGCGGATGCATTCGTCCAAGAACGCCCGTGATACCACAGTTTTTGTTTGCGCTTCGGCCAATTGGAAACGGGTGTTTTGGAATTGCATCAGCGAATTGCCAAAGGCCTCGCGTTCATTGCAATAGGCGAGGGTGCGTTCAATCGCACCTTCCATTGCGCCAACAGCACCACAGCCGATGATCAGCCGTTCTTGGGGCAGCTGTTGCATCATTTGGTAAAATCCGCGCCCCTCTTCGCCGCCAAGGATATTTTCTGGCGCGACCTCGACATTGTCAAAGAACAACTCAGATGTATCGCCCGCCTTTAGACCGATTTTGTCAAGGTTGCGACCGCGCGTGAAACCTTCTGCACCATCGGTTTCAACAACCACCAATGAGGTGCCTTTCGCGCCCTGACTTGGATCTGTCTTGGCGGCAACGATGATTAGGTTTGCGTGTTGGCCGTTTGTGATAAAAGTTTTCTGACCAGATAGTCTGTAAGAGTTACCCTCTTTCACAGCGCGGGTTTTGATGGATTGAACATCCGATCCCCCAGAGGGTTCTGTCATCGCCAAGGCCCCGACCAATTCGCCGCTGACCATTTTGGGCAACCAGCGTTTTTTCTGTTCCTCGGTTCCATAGGCCAACACATAATGGGCCACAATGCCCGAATGAATGCCATGACCCCAACTGGCAAGGTTCGCACGGCTGCCTTCCATCAGGATCACAGCCTCATGTCCGAAATCGCCGCCTGCGCCGCCATATTCCTCTGGGACCGAAGGGCACAGCAGGCCAAGTTCACCAGCCTGCTGCCATGTTTCAATGTCCATCTCACCTTGTTTGCGCCAGCGATCAAAATGCTGTTCCCATTCATCGGTGATGAATTTGCGCGTCATGTCGGCCAGCATCACATGCTCGTCCGTCATCCAATCTGAGGTGTGCATTCCCATACTATCTCTCCCTAAAACTGATCTTCGCTCAGTCCCATCACTGTGTCTGCGCCGCTTTGGATGCGGGCCAAATGCAGGGCAGTGGCGGGCAGTTGTCTTGCCATATAGTAGCGACCAGTTTTAATCTTTGTCTCATGGAACGCGGCGTCATCTGCCCCGTTCTTGAGCGCATCGATGGATGCTTTGCCCATGCGCGCCCACATCAACCCCAAACACACGTGTCCAAACATGTGCATAAAGTCATAGGACCCTGCCAAGGCGTTGTTGGGGTTTTTCATGCCGTTTTGCATGAAATACATGCCTGCGGCCTGCAGATCCTTGGACGCAGCTTTCAATGGGGCAAGGAAATCACGATCGAAATCTTCGTCCCATCCTTTATTTTCAGAGGCAAAGTTTTTGACCAGTTCAAAAAAGGCCATCACATGCTTGCCACCATCTTGGGCCAGTTTACGACCCACCAAATCAAGGGCCTGAACACCATTGGCCCCTTCATAGATCATGGTGATCCGTGCATCGCGGGCAAATTGGGACATGCCCCATTCTTCGATATAGCCGTGACCGCCGTAAACCTGTTGTGCGGCACTTGCGTATTCATATCCTTTATCCGTTAGGAACCCTTTGATCACAGGGGTCAGCAGGCTGATCAAACCGTTTGCGTCCGCGTCCCCTTCACGATGGGCCTGATCAATCAAGGATGCCCCCCAAAATGTAAAGGCGCGCGCCCCCTCGACGAAACTTTTCTGATCCATCAAATTGCGACGAATGTCGGGATGCACGATCAGCGGATCGGCAGGGCCCTCTGGGTTTTTAACACCTGTCACATCACGCCCTTGCAGGCGATCTTTGGCATAGGCGACAGCGTTCTGATAGGCGACTTCAGCCTGTGAATACCCTTGCAGGCCAACACCCAGACGCGCTTCGTTCATCATGGTGAACATGGCCCGCATGCCCTTGTGTTCTTCACCCAACAAAAAACCTGTTGCGCCATCATAGTTCATGACACAGGTTGCGTTGCCGTGGATGCCCATTTTCTCTTCGATCTTACCAACGGCGACCGCGTTGCGCGCCCCAAGCGATCCATCCTCATTCACCATGAATTTGGGTACGATAAACAGGGAAATGCCCTTAACCCCATCGGGACCACCTGAAATTTTTGCAAGAACCAAGTGAATGACATTTTCAGACAGGTCGTGATCCCCCGCAGAGATAAAGATTTTCTGCCCTGTGATTTTGAATGTCCCATCCTCTTGTGGTTCCGCCTTGGTCCGCATTAGGCCCAAATCCGTCCCGCAATGTGGTTCGGTCAGGTTCATGGTACCTGTCCAATCACAGCTGACCATATTGGGCAGGTAGGTTTGTTTTTGCGCCTCTGTCCCATGGGCGTGAATGGCAGAATAGGCCCCATGTGTCAGCCCCTGATACATGCCAAAGGCCATGTTCGAGCTTGCAAACATTTCGCCGACGGCCGTTCCAACCAAATAGGGCAGGCCCTGACCCCCGAATTCAGGATCACAGTCGATGCCTGTCCAGCCGCCTTCCTTCACGTGTTCAAAGGCGTCTTTGAAACCTGCGGGTGTGCGGATCACGCCATTTTCGAAATGACATCCCTCCTGATCGCCTACGGCATTCAACGGGGCCAAAACCTGTGATGTGATTTTGCCCGCTTCTTCCAAAATGGCGGATAGAAAATCGGCGTCCAAATCCGCATACCCAGGAATAGACGAATTTTTAACATCAAGGACATCATTTAATACGTACTGCATGTCCTTGGTTGGTGCGATATAATGTGGCATTAATAACCTCTATTCTGCTGCTTTTGCTGAGATATGCATGCCTTTGATCAAATCGGCACCCCAGTGAAGTTGCTCTTCTAATTCTTCGATTGTTTGGTCTAATTCTTCGCGCTGACGCTTTAATTCCTGCAAACGGACTTGCGCCAACTCATATGTTTTTGTCATTTGTGTCTGCTGTTGGTCTTGCATGTAATACATTTCCAAAAGCTGACGGATTTCCTCGAGAGAGAAGCCAAATTTCTTACCACGCAAGATCAATTTCAACCGTGCGCGGTCTCGTTTGGTGTACAAACGTTTCTGTCCTTCGCGGACGGGCGCGATCAATTCTTTGGCTTCGTAAAACCGCAAAGTACGCGGTGTGACATCAAAAAGATCGCACATTTCGCGGATCGTCATCTGGTCATTTTGCATAATTACCTCCGATTCTCCCAATGGGAACAATCAGGATATATAACAAATATTCACAAAGTTAACGTTGACGTAAACTAAACGTTGCGTCAACTTAGCTTGAGACAAGCTTATCCGTCGTTTGGCGCAACTGCTCTAACTCTTCAATGGTTTGTGACAATTGAACCTGCTGATCCCGCAATTCAGCAAGTTTGCGATCCGCCATATCCAAAAACACATTCATCTGCGCTTTGGTGCCCTCTTGATCATAAATCAAAAGCCACTGGCGCAGTTCCTCAAGCTGAAAGCCAAACTTGCGCCCCCGCAGGATCAATGTCATGCGCGCCAATTCGCGTGGCCCGTAAAATCGTGAACGTCCTTCACGATCAGGGGACAAAAGTTCGATATATTCGTAGTACCGCAATGTGCGCGGTGTTACGTCAAACTTGGCACACATTTCTTTGAAATTTAACCGAACTTCGCTCATCTTCGCCTCGACTTTCTTGGAGGTAAGGTAGGGGCAAGACGGGAAAAGGGCAACCATCGCCCTTGCGGTTTTTCAAAAATCCCGATCATAGTGGGGCGACTGATTTGGAAGACAAAATGACAAAAGATAATCGTGCAATTGCACAAAGCTTTATTGATGCCATCCCACATTCGCATGCGCTGGGTATGAAAATTGATTTCGTCGGCGATGGAGAGGCACATATGTCCATGGACTACGATGAACGTTTCATCGGTGATCCCGCAACGAGTGTTATTCATGGGGGTACGGTTTTTGCATTGCTGGATACCTGTGGAGGGGCCGCAGTGATTTCTCATCCTGATCACAATGGTGCAACAGCAACGATTGATCTGCGTGTGGATTACATGCGCCCGGCATCACCAGGGCAGCGTATTCGTGCCGTGGCCACCTGTTATAATCGCACCCGTTCGGTGGCCTTTGTTCGTGCCGTTGCCATGGATGATCGCGAGGACAAACCTGTGGCCACGGCCGCAGGTGCGTTTGTGACAGGGGGATAGGCCATGACTGTGCGTACTCCAGAACCTGTTCAGGTTGTCAAACAACGGCGGGATGATGCATTGGCCGCCATTGTCGCGGCGATCCCTTACATTCAGTTTTTGAACGTATCCTTTGAACGGCGTGGTGACGAATTGACGGCCGTTATGGCCTATCGGGACACATTAATTGGGAACCCCGCGCTGCCTGCGTTGCACGGGGGCGCGATTGCCGCGTTTCTTGAGGTGGCGGCCGTGATTGAATTGACTTGGGCCACCGCATGGGCCGCGATTGAGGACGGAACCCTAACGCCAGAGGCGATCACATCAGGCCATCAATTTGCCCTGCCCAAAACCATTGACTTCACGGTTGATTATCTGCGTTCGGGCCTGCCGCGGGATGCCTATGCGCGCGCTACGATCAATCGATCAGGTCGTCGATATGCATCCGTCCATGTCGAAGCTTGGCAGGACAACCGTGACCGCCTGTTCGCCCAAGGGACTGGACATTTTCTAATGCCCGACGCCAACAGCGCAAAAGCGGACTAGCCCCATGCAAACCGAGATCACACATCGCCGCGTCCTTGCGGTTGCGCTGCCCATTGTTTTGTCAAACATCACCGTGCCGCTTTTGGGGGTGGTTGATACATTTGCCGTTGGACAAATCGGGGATGCAGCCTCGATTGCCGCCGTTGGGGTGGGGGCGATTATCCTTGGGGCAATTTATTGGATTTTTGGATTTTTGCGCATGGGCACAACGGGGCTTGCGGCGCAGGCTATGGGGGCAGGTGATCAGCAGGAATTGATCGCCCTTTTGGTGCGTGGATTGATCCTTGGTCTGGGGGCAGGGGTTGTTTTTATGGCGCTTTACCCGCTGCTGATTGCTGGGGGCTTATGGATTTCGCCCGTATCTGATCAGGTTGCGCCTCTGGTCGAAAGTTACATGACAATCCGCATCTTCAGCGCGCCTGCGCCCATTGCACTTTATGCGGTCACAGGGTGGCTGATCGCCCAAGAGCGCACGCGCGAGGTTTTGATCTTGCAAATTTGGATGAATGGGTTGAACATTCTGTTGGATTTGCACTTTGTGCTATCGCTTGGCTGGGGCGTTGACGGGGTCGCGTGGGCCACATTCATTGCTGAATGGACGGGACTGGTCTTAGGATTATGGATGTGTCGCGCGGCCCTACGTCATCCTTTTGCCCGCGCGTGGGATCAGGTGTTTGATCGTGCGCGATTGATCAAAATGGGATCGCTGAATTCGGACATATTGCTGCGCTCACTTGCATTACAAGGTATCTTTGTATCGTTCTTGTTGTGGGGTGGGAAATTCGGGGATGTCGCCTTGGCCGCCAATCAGGTGTTGCTGCAATTCTTGCACCTTATCGCCTATGGGTTGGATGGATTTGCATTCGCAGCTGAAACTTTGGTTGGACAGGCGATTGGTCGCCGCGCAGTTCGGGATTTAAGGAAAAGCGTTGTGATCAGTAGCCTTTGGGCCGCAGGTATCTGCGTTTTATTAGCGCTTGGATTTGCCCTGATTGGCCCATGGGCAATTGATACGATGGCGAAATCTGTGGAGGTGCAGCAGGCCGCAAAGGTTTATTTACCTTATATGGTGGCCTCACCCATCTTGGGATGTGCCTGTTTTATGTTGGATGGAATTTTCATTGGCGCCACGCGGGGCGCAGACATGCGCAATATGATGATGGTTTCGCTGTTGATTTATGTGGTGAGTGTGCTGGCCCTGACCCCCAGTTTTGGAAACCATGGATTATGGATGGCGCTACTGATTTCCTATGTCGCGCGGGGTGCAACCCTGGGCTACAAATATCCCACAATTGAACGTGATCTAGCCTAAAGCCAGTCGGCGCGACCGCTGCCAACAGCATCAGCTACATTTGCAAAACCATCGCGTTCCAATAGCGCGTCCAATCCTTTGGCGATATCGGACACCATGGATAACCCGCCATAAACTAACGCAGTATAAAGTTGCACGGCTGACGCACCCGCCCGAATTTTTTCATAGGCTTGCGCAGCTGTTGAAACACCGCCTACACCGATCAGTGGGATGCCAGGACCGCATAGTTGTGACAGTTGGGCCAGAACGCGCGTGGATTTTTCAAACAGGGGCGCACCAGACAACCCGCCCTGTTCCCCCCGATCCTTTGATGTCAGACCGTCACGAGACAGGGTTGTATTGGTGGCAATGATCCCACTGATCCCGGTGTCATGCGCGACATCCGCAATATCGGCGATTTCATCAGGGGTCAGATCAGGCGCAATTTTCAGGAAAATCGGAATAGGTGTGCTGAGGCCCGCGTTCATTTCGAGAACACCGTTCAAGAGCGCCCCCAAGGCGTCCTTGCCCTGTAAGTCCCGCAGTTTTTCGGTGTTCGGGCTGGACACATTCACCGTTGCGAAGTCCAAACAAGGGCCGCAATGGGCCAGAACCCGCGCAAAATCCGCGGCGCGATCACTGCTGTCTTTGTTTGCACCAAGGTTCAGGCCCACAATGCCTGCGTTTGGACGTGCCGCCAATCGTGCGCCAATCGCCTCCATCCCTTGGTTGTTAAATCCAAACCGATTGATCGCGGCCTGATCTTGGGTCAATCGAAACAACCGCGGCTTTGGGTTTCCCGGTTGGGGGCGTGGTGTGGCAGCGCCCACTTCGATAAATCCAAAACCTGCCTTGCTCAGGGGCGCGATCACTTCGGCGTTTTTGTCGTATCCTGCGGCCAATCCGATGGGGTTTGGTAAATCCAATCCTGCAATCGTTGTCGCCAAACGCGAGTATGTCGCCTGACCCGACAGAGGGGCAAGCCCCGATTTTAGGGCCGCGATGGACAATCCATGCGAGGTTTCAGGATCAAATTTGTGAAGTGCGGCTAATCCCAACCGTTCGATCAGTTTCATGTCATATCATCCGGAAAAATATGGCCTGCGTCCCCTTGGGACAGAGGTTTGTGCCAAATCACATCGTCCATCTGCATCAGCCGATACAAATGGGGAAACAGCGCACCGCCCCGCGAGACTTCCCATTTCATATCGGGTTTCATCGCATCACTGTCACAGGCAACCAGAATAAGATCACCCGCATTCGCAAAATGCTTGGCCGCTGTTTCGCGCACCTGTTCAGATGTGGAAAAATGGATATAGCCATCTGTCACATCAATTGGCGCGCCCTCAGTTTCACCATGATCAATCAGGCTTTGCCATTCTTCGGGTCGAAAGATTTTGTAAATAAGCATGCCCCGCTCATGGCAATTCTTTCCCGCGAGGTCAAGCGTCATACCCGCGTTACAAATCCTTGATTAATGATCAGGCATGAGTCCGAATGGACGCATTCGAAATATAATTTCAACAAGGGGAAATACCATGTTCACACGTTTCATGTTGACGGCTGCCACGTCTGCGTTGATCGCGGGCAATGCAGCGGCGGACTATACACTCACCATCTTGCACACAAATGACATTCACAGCCGTGTGGAATCGATCAACAAATACGATTCAACCTGTAACGGCGATGGCGAGGCAGAGGGGAAATGTTTTGGCGGTATGGCGCGCCTGAAAACCATCATTGATGCGGAACGCGCGGCAATGGCCGACCAAAATGTTGTTGTGTTGGATGCGGGCGACCCGTTCCAAGGATCGCTGTTTTACACAACCTACAAAGGGGCGGCAGAGGCCGAATTTATGGAAGCCATCGGGTATGATGCCATGGCCGTTGGAAACCATGAATTTGATGATGGTCCCAAAGGGTTGGCCGATTTTGTTGATGCGGTTTCATTCCCCGTTGTCAGTGGCAACTTGGACCTATCTGCAGAAACTTTGCTTAACGATCGTGTAAAAGATCACGTGGTTTTGGAAATCGGCGGTCAGAAAATCGGTATCGTTTCGGCCCTTGCCGTGGATACGGTGGATACATCCAGCCCAGGTGAAAATGTTGTTTTCATGGATGAGATTGAAGCATTGAAAGCAGATGTTGCCGCGATGCAGGGCATGGGAGTCGATAAGATCATCGCGCTGACGCACGTAGGTCTGAAAAAGGATATGGAAATTGCCGCCGCAGTACCCGGGATTGACGTTGTGATTGGTGGGCACAGTCATACAAAGATGTTGAATGATGGTAAGGCGGTTGCCTATCCACAAATGGTGGGTGGCACACCTGTGGCGCAGGCCTATGCCTATTCCAAATACTTGGGCAAACTGACCGTCACCTTTGATGACATGGGGAACGTGACAGCGGCCTCTGGGGATCCAATTCTGTTGGATGCATCCGTTACACCAGACGCTGCAATTGCGGCCCGCATTGCCGAAATGGGCGCCCCGATTGCAGAGATGAAAATGCGCGTTGTTGCGCAATCGTCGGGCAATATTGACGGGGATCGCGGCAGCTGCCGTGCCATGGAATGTCAGATGGGCAATTTGGTGGCCGATGCCATGTTGGATCGTGTGGCAGATCAGGGCATTGAAATTGCAATTCAAAATGGCGGTGGCTTGCGCGCCTCAATCGATGCGGGCGATGTGACCATGGGCGAAGTTTTGACGGTTCTACCGTTCCAAAACACGCTTTCCACCTTCTTTGTCAGCGGCGCAACAATCGTTGCCGCATTGGAAAATGGTGTATCCAAAATGGAAGAGGGCGCAGGCCGTTTCCCCCAAGTGGCAGGCATGTCCTTTACCGTCACCCCGACTGCTGAAGCAGGTAGCCGCATTTCAAACGTGATGGTGGGTGGATCGGCGATTGATCTGAACAAAACCTATGGCGTTGTGTCCAATAACTATGTCCGCAATGGCGGGGACGGGTACAAAATGTTCCGTGATGCAGAAAACGCCTATGACTATGGTCCCGATTTGGCGGATGTCACGGCGGAATATATGGCCACGGGGGGATCATACACCGCCTACACCGATGGCCGCATCACTGTGAAATAATCCTTTTAAAATTTAGAAAGGGCTGCAGTTTCGTGGCCCTTTTTTATTTTTCCCGTAAGTCTTTGTCGGGATCGAAACGATCTCTTAACAAGTGATCGCGAAACGTGATCGTGACGGTTGCGAATGCGACGTATAATAGTAAATACCACGATCCCATTTTGCTGAAATTCACGATGCTCCAACCCTGCTCAGATGCATAAAGCCATGTGTGCGTGCGTGTTCCCACATGTTCCGCAATCCATAGGAAAAAGGATGCGAGCGCCGCGGCGATACTGAACGGCATCCAGTAATAGGTGTCACCGATGCGAAACCAAATCCTTGTTCTGAAAAATTAAAATCACGGTTGCGCTGATCAGCACAAAGCGTGCGTCAGGGATATAGTGATGCGAAAAGAAATTCACATAGATCAGGATTGCCAAAACCCATGTGCGCCAAATCGGGGGGAAGGGCGCAAATTTCATGTGAAACGCGCGAAT
>JAKMGV010000241.1 GCA_022424725.1 Paracoccaceae bacterium | reverse complement strand
TCATGGGATCCCCCGATCCGCGTCAGATTGATGGGGTGGGGGGTGGTGATCCGCTGACATCCAAGGTTGCAATTGTAAAACCATCGGATCGCGCGGGCGCAGATGTTGATTACCTGTTTTTGCAGGTATTTGTGGATCAGGCGATTGTCAGTGATGCGCAAAACTGCGGAAACATTTTGGCCGGCGTTGCGCCATTTGCCATCGAACGGAGAATGGTGCCTGTGCAGGGCAATGAAACTCAAGTGTGGATTTATATGCAAAACACTGGCCAAATTGCACAGGCGCGTGTTCAAACACCAGATGGGCGCGTGTCTTATGCAGGCGCGGCCATGATTGATGGTGTCCCAAATCCCGCTGCCCCCATTCCGATTGCCTTTTCTGATACGGCTGGTTCCAGTTGCGGCGCATTATTCCCCACAGGCAATCTGCGGGATGTCCTTGATGGAACTCCCATGACCATGATCGACAATGGCATGCCCTGCGTTTTGATTGCGGCGGATGATTTAGGGATCAGTGGATATGAAACCCCAACCGAGTTGGAGGGAAATACCACGCTACGCGCACGTTTGGAGCAGCTGCGATTGCAAGCAGGGCCATTGATGAACCTTGGCGATGTGCGCGAAAAATCCGTGCCTAAAATGACCATTGTCGCGCGCCCAAAATCAGGGGGGGCCATTTCAACGCGCACCTTTATCCCCCACCGCTGTCACAAAACCATCGGTGTTTTGGGCGCAGTCAGCGTTGCAACCGCCATCGTTACGCGCGGGTGTGTTGGCCACGATATCGCGCATATTCCAACGGGGGATGTGAAATCGCTGGATATTGAACACCCCAGCGGGGCGACAACGGTGATCGCGACATTGGAACATGATAAGGTGATCCGTGCCGAGGTTCTGCGCACCGCACGCAAGATTATGGATGGGATGGTGTTTTAAACCCTAATGTTTGATCCGTTGTATTTGCGGCGATGCGATGGTGTCGGATATATGCACATCACAAATAGCGGGCTCATCAGAATTTAGAAACGCGCGAACTGACTGTGCAATGTCATCTTGGGTCGTCGCGGTTGTTCCCGCCAACCCAAACCCACGCCCAACAGATGCAAAATCGGGCCGACCAAAGACTGAACCGGCCAAGGTTGCACCCGATGCGCGAAGTTTATGAACCTCGGACCCATAGCCCCCATCGTTTAAGACCACTGTCATGATATTTAGGCCATGACGCGCCATGGTTTCCAATTCCTGTATATGCATCATCACCGAACCATCCCCATCCAACAGGATCACAGGTCGATCAGGATAGCGCTCTGCAATTCCAAGGGCGAAGGATGTGCCATTCCCAATCGCACCGAAATCGCGAATGACGGTATAGTGGCTTTGGGGATGGGCGTTCATTTGCGCGGTGTAATAGGCGCAATGCCCCGATGTGTTTATGATATGCGTCGTTTTTGGAATTTCTTGTTGCAATGTTTCAATGACCGCTAGCGGATGTAAAAATCCATCTGTGGGGGGCGTATATTGGGGCAGGGTCAGCGCGGCCGCTGATTCTACTTCCATTGCCGCAGTCCGCCATGTTTTGGCAGGCTGCCCTTTGCATGCGTTCAACAACGCCCGCGCCCCCGAAATCGCATCCGAGGTAATTTGTACATCGCTGGCCCTGCGTCCCTGCACCTGTTCCTGCGGTTCCAAATCGATTTGAATGACCTTTGCCTTTGGAGTCAAACGTCCGCCGTCAAATGTATGGGACGCCATGCGTGCGCCGATGCCCAAAACAACCTCGGCCCGTGCAAAGATGTCTTTGGCGGCGTCACTGGCATATCCGCCAGCCACGCCCAAACAAAATATCTGATCATGAAACAACCCTTTGGCGGGCAGGGTGGTTGCCAACAGGGATCCCGTAACATCAGCCAATTCGACAATCAATTTCCGCGCGTAATCCGATGTCGCGCCCATACCCGCGAAAATTATTGTTTTTTCGGTGTTTTGTAATAGTGCAGCGACCGATTGAATTGCATTGTCCTTTGGGTGCACATCGTCCAGTTTTGGAAATTTAAACGTGCCCTTTAGGTTGCTGAAATCGCCTGAAAAATCCTGTTTCTGCAAATCAAACGGAACACCCAAAACCACGGGCATGCGTTTTTGCGTAGCGTGCTGAACGGCGTTGATTGCATCCTGAATAATCGTCTCCGGATCGTGCAAGGGGACATAATGCGCACCACAGGCCTGAACAAAAGGGGCCTGGTCAATCATTTGGTTGTACCATTCTTTATGCAGCGGCGCTTCGCCTGCGAATAGGACCAATGGCACACGCGCGCGCACTGCGATTGGTAGGATTGTCATCACCTGTGTCAGGCCGGGTCCACAAGTTACCGTTGCAAACCCCAATTTACCAGAATTGCGGGCATAGGCGGTGGCGGCGGCGACCGCCACGTGTTCATGGCGGGTATAAATGAACCGCGCCCCTAAATCAGATAGCGCACCCGCCCAATGCATATTTGCATCCCCCAACAGGGCAAAACATGTTCCCAAATCAAGAGTGTGAAAAACCTTGGCCAAGGCCTCATATATTTTCATTTTGTGACCTATTGTTGTGGCGTGTTCAGCTCGTTTGGATCAATATCAAAGGCTTTGATCGTCATGGAAATCAACGCATAATATCCCAGCAATCCAATCAAATCGACTAATTGATCGCGCCCTAAAATCTCATGTGCTTGTTTATACAACTCATCGGGCAGAGCGCGTGTTGTGTTCAGCGTTTTGGTAACGGAATAAACCACGGTTTCCGCCTCTGTCGTCAACGCTACCTCTTGATCATGGCGCAATGCGTGAATGATATCTTCGGACAATCCTGCATCACGCGCATGATCCACATGGGCCGCCCATTCAAATTCTGCATCCCAAATACGCGCGGTCGTTAAAATCGCCAATTCGCGCAGTTTTTTAGGCAGGCTGCAGTCATATCGACAATACCGTCCTAAA
>JAKMGV010000009.1 GCA_022424725.1 Paracoccaceae bacterium | reverse complement strand
GATCCCGAATTTTCGGTAACAGAAATTTCAGGCGCGATTAAGCGCGTGGTTGAAGGCGAATTTTCCAACGTTCGGATACGGGGTGAGGTTGGGCGCGTCTCTTTTCCGCGTTCGGGTCATGTTTACTTGGATCTTAAGGACGACAAATCGGTATTATCCGCGGTGATCTGGAAAGGGGTGGCAAGCCGCCTGAGCGTCCCACCAGAAGAGGGGATGGAGGTTATGGCCTCGGGGCGGATCACAACATTTGGTGGACAGTCGAAATATCAGCTGGTGATTGATGACATCAAACCTGCGGGCGTTGGTGCCCTTATGGCGATGTTGGAAAAACGCAAAGCGGCATTGGCGGCAGACGGGTTGTTTGACGCATCACGAAAACGTCCATTGCCCTATCTGCCCGAAGTGATTGGCGTTGTCACATCCCCGTCTGGTGCGGTTATTCGTGATATTTTGCATCGTCTTCGAGATCGTTTTCCACGTCGTGTTTTGGTGTGGCCCGTTGCCGTGCAGGGTGACAAATGCGCACCCGAAGTGGCCCGTGCCATCGCGGGCTTTAACGAAATGACACCAGGAGGGGCGCTACCTCGACCGGACGTGTTGATCGTCGCGCGTGGCGGTGGATCGCTTGAGGATTTGTGGGGCTTTAATGAAGAGGTTGTGGCGCGTGCTGCGGCGGCCTCGGACATCCCGCTCATTTCTGCGGTGGGGCATGAAACGGATACAACCCTGATTGATTTTGTGTCCGATAAACGTGCACCAACCCCAACGGCAGCGGCAGAATTGGCCGTACCTGTGCGTCATGAAATATTGGCGTGGGTGGATCAACAGGGGGCGCGGTTGTCACATGCGCTTAGCCAATCTTTGGGACAGCGTTCGCAACGCGTTCGCGATCTTTCCCGCGCCATGCCAAGGGTTGAGGCATTGTTGGACAGCCCCCGCCAACGTTTGGATTTGTGGGGGGATCGGTTGCCCGCCGCACTGCGCCATCTGGTACAGCGGCGCAAAACATTTTTGGTGGAACGTGTCGGCACATTGCGCCCATCATTTTTGCGCACCCGCATTGAGAGCGAGACACGGCGTTTGGGTTCACTAGGACTCCGTTTGGCCCCCGCCTTATCCCGCGGCGTGGGCCAAGATCGAACCCGCTTTGAAACGCTGAACACACGTCTGCGGGCCAATGTTTTAGAACGCGATATTCAACAAAAGAAACGTGCGTTTTCAGATGTCTCTCGACGGTTTTCCCAGATTGCAACAAGTGAGGTTGCCGCGCGGCGCGAACGATTGGATGCGCTGGATCGATTGCGCGAAACCTTGGGGTATAAGGAAACGCTACGCCGTGGATATGCGGTTGTGCGGGATGGTGATCAGGTCATAACCACAAAATCGGACGCATCAAAGGCGACGCATTTGGAAATCGAATTCAAGGATGGGCGTATGCCATTGACACGCAGTGCTACTGCGAAAGCCAAAAAATCGCATTCATCTGACGATCAGGGCACCTTGTTCTAAACGCCGACTTCAGGGCCTGTGCAGGTCATCTCTCGCGTAGTGGGGCGCATGTATTGCACGCTGCCATCAAATCCTTGATCCCCATAAAACTGTGCAACAACCCCATCTGTTGTGCGCACCATGCGCCAGCATTGGGGTTTGTTGTCCACTTCACCGTAATAAGAATACGAAAAGCACACCAAGCCATTCCACTCAAAATATTCGCCAAACACGCATTGTTGCCCATCAAAGGCCCATTCGACCTGCCGATCTGGCAAATACCGTTCGGTCCCAACCAACCCTTGCGGACTATAGAAATCAAACGTCTGCCCTGTTGCGTGACGTTCAAATTCATCAATGCTCATTTCGGTTTCAGAGGTTGCTGAAGTGGCGATCAGGAACGGAATAACGGATAGGTATTTCATGCCCCAAAATTAACACGAAATTCACCAAGGGAAACTTTTATTCGCAAACCGAACGTTTCTAGGCAGAGGTGTGTCGTTTTTAGTCTCGCCCTAACAGGGAGATGAGAAGTAAACAGAGGCAAACCACAGGGGAAGAGTCTCATGGCACTAGATGATCGCAAAGGTGTTTGGAAGTCTGGCAAAGGCAAAGGCCGTCACACACCAAAGGGGCGCCAATATGAGGATCAGGCCCTGATCGATGTTCAGGCGTTGTTGGGGGATGCCGAACGTCGCGCGGATCTGTTGATCGAATTTTTGCATCTTATTCAGGATGAATACGGTCATCTGTCTGCCGCACACCTGCGCGCATTGGCCGAAGAATTAAAACTGTCCCAAGCAGAAGTGTTCGAGGTGGCCACGTTCTATGCCCATTTTGACGTTGTGAAAGAGGACGAAACACCCCCACCTGCGCTGACCATTCGTGTGTGTGATTCATTGTCCTGCGAATTGGCAGGGGCCGAACAATTGCAACAGGCGCTTGAAGATGGCTTGGACCCGTCACAGGTGCGTGTCGTCCGCGCACCTTGCATGGGGCGCTGCGATACAGCACCCGTATTGGAAATTGGTCACAAACATATTGATCATGCCACACCTGAAAAGGTGAATGCGGTTATTGCCGGTGGCGATTTTCATGCGGAAATCCCTGATTACGAAACGCTGGATGCTTATGTCGCAAATGGTGGATATGAAACGCTGAAATCATTGCGGGATGGCGGTGATTGGGAAGCGGTGCAGGACAAAGTTTTGTCTGCAGGTCTGCGCGGTTTGGGCGGCGCTGGTTTTCCATCGGGTAAAAAATGGGGCTTTGTGCGCGCCAATGCAGGGACACGGTATCTGGCCGTGAACGGGGACGAAGGCGAACCCGGCACATTCAAAGACCGCTATTATCTGGAACGCACACCGCATCTGTTCCTAGAGGGTATGTTAATCGCCGCATGGGCGGTCGAGGCGGAAAAAGCGTTCATTTACATGCGTGATGAATATCCAGCCGTTCTGCATATTCTGCGTACTGAGATTGCGACATTGGAGCAGGCGGGTCTTGTCGCGCCAGGTTACATTGATCTGCGCCGTGGGGCAGGGGCCTATATCTGTGGCGAAGAAAGCGCGATGATCGAATCCATCGAAGGCAAGCGTGGCCTGCCACGTCACCGTCCCCCGTTTGTTGCACAGGTCGGCATTTTTGGTCGCCCAACGTTGGTGCATAATATCGAAACGCTGCATTGGGTGGCGCGGATTTGTCGTGAAGGCCCCGAAATCCTGAACTCGGTTGAAAAGAATGGCCGCACAGGCCGGCGCAGCTATTCTGTATCGGGTCGGGTCAAAAACCCAGGTGTGCATCTGTTGCCAGCGGGCTCAACCATCATGGATATTATCGAGGCCGCTGGTGGCATGGCCGACGGGCATGAGTTCAAGGCCTATCAACCTGGTGGGCCGTCTTCTGGATTGCTACCTGCGTCTATCAATGATGTATCATTGGATTTTGACACGCTTCAACCACTGGGCACCTTTATCGGGTCCGCCGCCGTTGTGGTGTTGTCCCAGCATGATCGCGCACGTGACGCCGCATTGAACATGTTGCGCTTTTTTGAGGACGAAAGCTGTGGTCAATGTACACCGTGCCGCGTGGGCTGTGAAAAGGCCGTTAAATTGATGAAGGCTGACAGTTGGGACCAACCGTTGTTGGAAGAGCTTTGTGGCGCAATGGCCGATGCCTCGATCTGTGGCCTTGGACAGGCTGCACCAAACCCGATCAAACTGGTGATGAAGCATTTTAGCGACGAAATTTAATCGTTGCGCCGCGCTACGACCTTGTGAGTATTGCATAAAAGCCTTTTCAAGGGCTTTAATCCTGTGTGGATTGCGATTAGGTGGGATGTAAGCCCACTTTTGGAGGTAGCATGGCGTTTTTCTCAAAGCTTAAGGAACGTTTGTTTCGCTCGTCATCCAAACTGGATGAAGGTCTGGACGCGATTGTTGAAGATGGCGGCGAGGAAGAGGCTCTGGAAACGCCAGTTGAAGAAGTGCTTGCGCCCGATCTAGTTGTAGAGGAACCCACTCCAGAGCCAGAGCCAGAGCCAGAGCCAGAGCCAGAGCCAGAGCCAGAGCCAGAGCCAGAGCCAGAGCCAGAGCCCGATGTTATGACGCAACCTGTGCCAACACCCGCACCGCAAACGGCCACGCCGCCTAAACAAGGTTTGATGGGGCGCTTGCTTGGCCGATCCAAGCCAACAGTCGTGCGTCGTACCTTGGATGACGATATGCTGGAACAGTTGGAAGAGTTGCTGATCCAATCAGATATGGGTGTGGATACGGCACTGCGTGTCACGGCCAACATGGCGCAGGGGCGGTTCGGAACAAAACTTTCGAGCGATGAGATTAAACAACTTCTTGTAGGTGAAATCACGCGCATCATGGAACACGTGGCCAAACCCATGCCACTTTATCCGACCAAGCCACAAGTGGTTTTGGTTGTTGGTGTGAACGGGTCAGGTAAAACGACGACCATCGGCAAATTGGCGAGCCAGTTTAAGGCGGCAGGCAAATCCGTGGTGATTGCTGCGGGGGACACATTCCGCGCGGCTGCCGTAGAACAATTGCAGGTATGGGGCGATCGCGCAGGGGTTCCTGTTTTGACCGCACCCGAGGGATCTGACCCTGCATCGCTGGCCTTTGATGCGATGACCAAGGCGCAAGAAGAAGGTGCAGATCTGTTGATGATCGACACCGCAGGACGCCTGCAAAATCGTCAGGATTTGATGGAAGAGCTGGCGAAGATCGTGCGAGTAATCCATAAGAAAGATCCAGAAGCCCCGCACAACACGCTGTTGGTGTTGGATGCGACCACTGGGCAAAATGCCCTGTCACAGGTTGATACGTTCAAAAAACTTGCCGATGTTTCGGGCTTGGTCATGACAAAACTGGACGGCACGGCCAAGGGGGGCGTTTTGGTGGCACTGGCGGATAAATTTGGCCTACCCATCCACGCGATCGGGGTGGGTGAACAGATTGATGATCTGGCCCCCTTTGATCCAGAAGATTTTGCCAAAGCACTAACGGGTCTGGAATAACCATATATGGCTGAGTGGGTCTATGCGGTTGAGGGGACAGAAACAGGGCACTCAATCGCCTTGGCGCTCGCTCTTTTGGCGGCGTTCCTGCATGCGGTCTTTGGGGCCTTGCAAAAGGGGCGTCATGATCCATGGTTGTCGCGCGGTGCGATGGATTTTGGATATGCGACGATCATGCTGCCTGTAGCAATCCTATTGGTTCCTGCACCTGAACCAGCGTTATGGCCTATTTTGTTTGGAGCCTGGATTATCCACACGCTGTATAAGGTGCTGCAAGGATACGCCTATGTGAAAGGGGCCTACACGGTTGTGTATCCCGTGGTGCGGGGAACAGGGCCGCTCTTCACTGTTTTTGGGGCCTATTTAATTTTCGGCGAAACCTTTAGCGCGATCCAATGGATGGGTGTTGTTGTCCTGCTCTGCGGTATTTTTGGGTTGGCCGCCTATAATTTTGTATTTTTGGAATCAAACCGCGAAACATTTGGACCTGCCTTGGTGTTTGCCGTCGCAACAGGTTTTTTCGTGGCCCTTTATACGACGTATGATGCCTATGGAATTCGCGCGGCAGAGAACCCATTTACATTTCTAGTCTGGTTTTTTGTGGTGGACGGAGTGACATTTCCCGTTGTAGCAGCAATCAGGTGGCAGGGGATGGCGGATCGCCCCGCGCTGGGCCCCCTAGTCCTGCGCGGTTATATCGGTGGTTTTGTCGCAATCCTTAGTTTTGGATCAATCATGTTGGCCACACGTCTGGACAAAGTCGGCGAAGCCGCCATATTGCGGGAAACATCCGTGGTCTTTGCGGCGCTGATTGGGTGGTTAATCCTAAAGGAAAAGGTGGGGCCGCGCAGGATAATGTTGATGTGTTTAATTGCGCTGGGCGCAGTGATTGTGGAATTGGGTGGATAAGATGAGCGAGCAAAAGCAAAACAATCAAATGGTGAAAACGATTTTAGAAACGCTGCCCGTGGCTGTTTTCTTTTTGACCTATATCTTTTTCAAAAACGAAGTGGTTGAATTTGCGGGTCAGGAATATACTGGCTTTGTCCTTGCAACGGCGATTTTTGTCCCCTTCCTCTGCGTGTCAACTGTGATCGGATGGCGCCTGTTTGGTGAGGTGTCTAAGGTTCAATTGCTGACACTGGTTTTGGTGCTGATTTTTGGTGGCTTGACGATTTTCCTGAATGACGAAAGCTTTTTCAAAATGAAACCAACCTTGGTTTATGTCTTGTTTGGGGGTGCAATTGCGATCGGGTTGTTACAAGGCAAATCCTATCTCCAATCCATTTTGGGCAGTTCGGTTCCCATGAAGGACGAAGGGTGGATGATCATCTCGCGTCGCATCATGATCTTTTTCTTTTCATTGGCAATTTTGAACGAAATCATTTGGCGTACGCAATCATCCGAGGTTTGGGTTTATTTTAAAACCTTCGGGCTGACATTTGCGCTGTTGGTGTTCTTGGCAACACAATACAAAGTCCTGCAGCAATACGGTGAATTTGATGAAGATCAGGAGTAAAGCGTCCAGTAAATCCTCAGGATGATGAGTGGCAATTGACCATCTGTTTGGGTTGGGATATGAGACATTTGTGGCGATTTGTTACCGGATTGCGGGCCACGTAAAATAAACCGCTAAAAGGTCAGGAAGAAAGAGCCCCCTTTCCCTTGGCCAAGTGGAAGGGGTTTTTTATTGGTGAAATGCCAAAGAGAATACGATGAGCGATACATTTAAACCACGCACAAAAATGGTCCATGGCGGAACCCGTCGGTCACAATATAACGAAGTCAGCGAAGCGATTTTTCTGACACAAGGGTTTGTTTACGACACAGCCGAAGATGCCCAAGCGCGCTTTATTCAATCGGGTGATGATGAATTTATTTATGCCCGTTATGGCAATCCGACTGTTGCCATGTTTGAAGATCGGATTGCGGCCCTAGAAGGTGCAGAAGATGCCTTTGCCACTGCGTCGGGCATGGCCGCGGTAAATGGTGCATTGATGTCATTGGTGTCGGCAGGTGATCACGTTGTGGCCTCTCGGGCGCTCTTTGGATCATGTCTGTACATATTAGAAGAGATCATGCCGCGCATGGGCGTGAACGTCACGTTTGTGGATGGCACCAATCTGGATGCATGGCGCGCTGCCGTGACACCAGATACGAAAATTGTGTTTTTTGAAACAATTTCAAATCCCACGCTGGAGGTTATCGATATTGCGGCAGTTTCGGAAATTGCACATGCCAATGATGCGTTGGTGATCATTGATAACGTTTTTGCAACGCCTGTGTTTTCCAACGCAATCGCGCTTGGCGCGGATTTGGTGGTGTATTCGGCGACGAAACATATTGATGGTCAGGGCCGCACATTGGGCGGTGTCATTTTGGGGCGTGAGGATATGATCCGCGGGCCAATTGAAACCTATATGAAGCACACTGGTGGCTCGATGAGTCCGTTTACTGCGTGGGTCATGCTAAAGGGTTTGGAAACCATTGAATTGCGCGTGCGTGCCCAAGCATCAACGGCGCAGTTTCTGACAGAAAACTTAAGTGGGCATGAAAATGTGTCACGCGTAATTTATCCAAATCACCCCTCACACGAAAAATATGATCTGGTACAGCAGCAAATGGGAAGCGGTGGGACCGTATTCGCGATTGAAATTAAGGGTGGGCAAGAGGCCAGTTTCGCATTTTTAAACCGTCTGCAGATTGCTGTGATTTCGAATAACTTGGGGGATGCAAAATCAATCGCAACGCATCCAGCAACGACAACACACCAACGCCTGCCTGATGATCAAAAGGCCGCTTTGGGGATCACGGATGGCTTAATCCGCTTCTCTGTCGGGTTAGAAGATCAAGAGGATCTTTTGGCCGATATTCTGGTGGCATTGGGTTAATTTCACACCTGTCGCTTTTCACATTGAGAAAAGCGTTACTGGAAACTTTCTGATCTGCGCCCTACATTAAAAACATAAGAAAGTTTTGGAGTTCGCCATGAACATTCATAGTCGCGATGTAGATAAAGAGATCGAACGCAGTGAGGCACAGGCCGCATTGGACGTTTTGCGCAGCTTTATCGCAGAAAAAGGTGCGGATGCATTGGATGGGCCGCATTTGACCGCGTTGCGTGGTTTACTACCCACGGCCTATCCGGAACTTTCGCGTAAATTCCCAGATAATTTTGTGGTGGATGCTGCGTATCGTGATACCTTGCCAGATCTGCAAAATGGTCCCAGCTCGTTGATCCGTGGGGAAAACCGCGTCATTCAACACGTCGGCATTTCGAATTTTCGCCTGCCGATCAGTTTCGCAACAAAGGCAGGTGGTTCTATCACGCTTGAAACTTCTGTTACGGGCACTGTCAGCCTTGAGGCCGACAAAAAAGGCATCAACATGTCTCGCATCATGCGCAGCTTTTATAAGCACGCAGAAGAGCGGTTTAGTTTCGATGTCGTATCGGCCGTTTTGGATGATTATAAATCTGATTTGGAAAGTTTCGATGCGCGCATCGCATTGCGCTTTTCATACCCTGTTAAGGTGAATAGCCTGCGTTCGGGTCTATCTGGGTATCAGTATTACGACATTACGCTGGAATTGGTGGAGCACGCAGGTGTGCGTCATAAGATGATGCATCTTGATTATGTTTATAGCTCAACATGTCCCTGTTCACTGGAACTTTCTGAACATGCACGCCAATCGCGGGGGCAGTTGGCAACACCGCATTCACAGCGTTCGGTTGCGCGCATTTCCCTTAAATTTGAACAGGGCGAAAAACTTTGGTTCGAAGATGTGATTGAAATGTGCCGCCGCGCGGTTCCGACCGAGACCCAAGTTATGGTTAAGCGCGAAGATGAACAGGCATTTGCGGAATTGAACGCAGCGAATCCGATTTTTGTCGAGGATGCTGCACGCCTATTTGCAGAGCAGCTAAGTGTAGATACACGCATTTCAGATTATCGTGTCGCGGCCAGCCACCAAGAAAGCCTGCACAGCCATGACGCCGTGTCCGTGCTGACCAATGGACCAACATTTACATCAAATTCCATTGATCCGCACTTCTTTGAATCCTTAATTCACCGAGGATAAACACGCTTGACTTTGGTGTGATTGAACGCCAACGGTTTTGTCATGTTTGATATTCGACCCATCGGATACGTGATCGGGATCATTGTGGCCTTTCTTGGCGTTATGATGATTTTCCCAATGATCTTGGATTTTGCGGATGGAAACCCGCATTGGCGTGTGTTTGCCCAGGCGGGGGCGATCACAATGATATCGGGCCTTTTTGTTTCGATGTCTTGTTCGAATGGAAAATCCCAAGGACTTGAACTGCAAAAGACATTTCTGCTTACCACTGGCGTTTGGGTGGTCTTGCCGATTTTTGCGGCCCTGCCATTTTTGATGGGGGCAACTCAGTCCTCTGTTGTCGATGCGGTTTTCGAGGCGACCTCGGGCCTGACAACGACAGGATCGACTGTGATCAGTGGATTGGATGATTTGCCGCGTGGTTTGTTATTATGGCGCGGGCTTTTGAATTGGTTGGGCGGCATTGGGATCATCATTGTTGCGATGGTTTTTTTGCCAGAGTTGCGCGTTGGGGGCATGCAGATTTTCCGCGCGGAGTCCTTTGACACAATGGGGAAGATTTTACCGCGTGCCACGCAAATTTCAGGACAAATTTCGATTATCTATATCGGTCTGACGATTGCTTGTTTCCTAAGTTATATAATTGCCGATATGTCGGGTTTTGACGCCTTGATCCATGCGTTGACCACTGTGGCAACAGGGGGATTTTCGTCACACGATGCATCATTTGCTGCTATGTCGGGGCCAGCGGAATATGTGGCATCACTTTATATGGTTTTAGCGGCCTTGCCATTTGTGCGCTTTGTTCAGCTGTTGAATGGCAGTGCGCGGCCCATATTTACCGATGAACAAATCCGCGGGTTTGTGGCGACTTTGACGTTGGTCGTCGCACTTAGCACAGTTTACCTGATCTATTCGCAGAACTTTGCCATTGAACAGGCGTTTCGTCAGGCCCTTTTCAATATCATCTCGATCATGAGTGGGACGGGTTACGCATCCGCCGATTACATGTTGTGGGGGGCACCTATGGTGGCGGTCTTCTTCTTCATCGGATTGATCGGTGGTTGCGCGGGATCAACCGCGTGTTCGGTGAAAATCTTTCGCTATCAAATTATGTTTGCGGCCATGTCAACGCAGCTGCGTCGCATCCAGTCCCCAAACAGTGTGCATGTTCCGCATTTTCAGGATCGTCCAATTTCGCAGGATGTTATGGACTCGGTCATGGTGTTCTTTGTGATGTTTTTTATCTCACTTGGGGCACTGGCGTTTTTGTTGGGTTTGACGGGCTTGGATTTCGTCACGGCGCTCTCAGGTGCGGCGACAGCGATAGGAAATATCGGCCCGGGCCTTGGGCCAGAAATTGGCCCAACAGGGAATTTTGAAAACCTAAATAGCACGGCCAAAGGATTGCTAATCTTTGGCATGATTTTAGGTCGGCTGGAGTTGATGGCCGTTTTTGTGTTGTTTACTCACCGATTTTGGCAGGCCGCTTAATCAATCCAACATTCGATCGGCGTTAGGATGTTTTGCGCCGACGCGATCAAGGCCATATCATCCAACCGCTGGGTTTTGCCTGAACTTAACCGCAGTCCTGCGGATTGCATCATGCTCGCCAATGCATCTGAGGCGGCAGCAAAATTCACATTCTTGGGCAAAACGCGGCCTGTGTCATCTTGGCTCACCAAAATACCAGTTAGGTTTCCAGATTGATCCAAAATAGCACCGCCAAAATCACCTGGCTCTGCCAGAAAATCCAAACGGAATTTTTCTGTGTTGCCCGATAGATCGGATGTTTCGGCCACCGTTGCCTGGGTCACAGAGGCCAAGCCGAGGCGTCCGCCGTAGGGGTAGCTCGACAAAAAGGTTTTGTCGCCCTTTCGCACAGCATTCCCCAGTTTGGCATAAGAGATGGGATTAAAATCAGACTTTGGGGACAGCAACCCTGCGCCTGTTTCAGAACGTGCGATAATCTCGGCATCGTAGGTTCCGCCGATGGTCAGGGCGCTACATTGTTCAAGGTCGCTAGTATCGGTAATTGCGTGGCCCTGATCCGAAACGAATACCGCACTTTTTACAAAAGCTGGTTTGCGGATCGCAACGCCAAACTCCGTTTCAGGATCATTGATTGCAACGCTTAGGCTGGGGTCCAAAGTCCCTGAGAATGTGTCAAAGCTTTTGCGCATGTGTACGACAAGTCTGTCAAATTGTTCTTCGTTTTGATTGGGCCAAATTAATCCAAATCCTTTGATTTCGCCACTCGCGTGTGACGCGGTGATAAATGTACGCGTTGTTGTTCCTGCACCCGTGATCACAAAACGATCCTTGTTCAACGATTTTTCGATGTTCATTGGAACGATGGATAGGGTTGGCAACACGCCATAGATCGCGGCCAAATCGCCGCGATTTCCTGCAGCAGAAATCAAAAAGACATGTGCGGGTGAGGATGTCTCCTGTGATTTGAAATGGGCAAGCGGCGCTGCGTAGGCGTCAAATGCAACGACCTCTTTTGGTAAATCGATGCTGATACCCGCCTCTAAGTCACGATGTGTTTCAAGTCCAAGACCGTCAAAAATTGCAAAATACTGTGCGCGCAACCGTTGCCGCTGCGCGGTTGTCAAAACGCCAGTGTCTTCATACCCGTTATCGGTTTGCCATGCCGCCATTGCACGGCGTGTGCCACGACCGATAGAGGCATCAATTGTGCTATTGTAGTATCCCGCCCATTGCAAATAACGTTGCAGGTCCATCTTTTCTTCACTGCTGAGCAAGCCTTCGCTCGCACGCGCTTCGCTTAGGGTTTCGTCGGGTACCGTAATGCTTGGTTCTGGTGCTGCGCTTTCAACGGTTTCAGAAACGGACACCTGTGCTGCTTCCTCTTGGACCACGTCTGCTTTGGCTGTTTGCGCGGGTGTTACGGCCGTGGGTGTGGGGCCGATTGGGTAAATGCGTTGCCGATAATTTGCACCAGTTGCCAAAAAACTACCCCGTGGGATCGCAGCGCGTGCCCGCAGTTGCGACATGCGCAAATCCGCCTGATCCTCTGGCAATGGGCCAAGAGTAATGGCGTACCAACCAGATCCAATGGAATGCGCCTGTGTGTCAGGAAATTCTTGGGCATAGATGCGCGCGCGCGTTTCTGCCTCAAGCAGGCTTGGCTGCGCTTCAATTTGGATCCAGCGCATGTCTTGTGCAACGCTTGCACCCGCAATCAATGCCATCCACATCGCAATACATAAACCCAATTCACACCGCATCCCAACCTCTTAAATATGCTCTAATTCCACTTACTCGTCGGTCATACCAAACATTTCGCGGATTTCTAGCTTTATCTTACGAATATTTCTCCGCGCCCCGATGTCTCGTTTTTGTCTAAATTTTGCGGCCCTTCATTGACCGCCATGGCCGCTTTGCCTATTTAAGGGCAAATCGCGCCGCATGAATAAGGTTTCAACGCTATGACAATTGAAAAACCTAAATCTTTTCAAGAAATTATTCTAAGATTGCAAAATTACTGGGCGGCCAAGGGGTGTGCCGTTTTGCAACCTTATGATATGGAAGTGGGCGCAGGTACGTTTCATCCTGCGACAACCTTGCGCGCCTTGGGAACAAAACCATGGGCGGCTGCTTATGTTCAGCCATCGCGTCGGCCAACTGATGGGCGTTATGGGGAAAATCCGAACAGACTGCAGCATTATTACCAATATCAGGTTTTGATTAAACCCAGTCCCCCTGATTTGCAGGAACTATACCTTGGGTCGCTTGCGGCGATTGGGATTGATATGGCGCTGCATGACATCCGTTTTGTTGAGGATGATTGGGAAAGCCCGACATTGGGCGCCTGGGGCCTTGGTTGGGAAGTGTGGTGTGATGGGATGGAAGTCAGCCAATTTACCTATTTCCAACAGGTCGGGGGGCATGATTGCCATCCTGTATCTGGTGAATTGACCTATGGTTTGGAACGCTTGGCGATGTATGTGTTGGGCGTTGATCACGTCATGGATATGCCATTTAATAATCCCAACGCGCCTATCGCGCTGAAATATGGTGATGTGTTTAAGCAGACAGAACAGGAATACGCGCGCTGGAATTTCGATGTAGCAAATACCGAAGTTTTGCTGCGTCATTTCGAAGAGGCCGAAGCCGAGTGTCAGGCCATATTAGATCAGGAACACATTGATCCCAAAACATCCAAGCGTATCATCATGGCGCATCCCGCATATGATCAATGCATCAAGGCAAGCCATATTTTTAACCTGCTGGATGCACGCGGTGTGATTTCGGTTACCGAACGACAGGCCTATATCGGGCGCGTGCGTGGCTTGGCTAAAAAATGTGCTGATGCCTTTGTGCTGACCGAAGCAGGGGGATACACAGCATGAACGGACGTATCATCGTTTCCGTGATTGTGATTTGTGCCGTCCTTGCGGGGGCTGCCATGTTTTATTTGCAAATCTACGGGTTTTATGACGACGTAAGTGAAACGGACAACCGGATTGTCCTGACCTCTGTTGTCACGGGCGCGCCCGAGGAAATTCTTGTATCATCGCTCAGCGCGATTGATGCGGATAGTTCGCCTATTCGGTATCGCGCGTGTTTTCGAACCGATCAGTCCATTGTAATGTTGACGGAAAGTTTTGAACTGCATCCAAATGCTGAACCACGGGTCGCCCCCGGTTGGTTTGAATGCTTTGATGCGGAACAAATTGGAAATGACCTGGCAAACGGAAATGCGGTGGCATTCTGGGGCCAACGTAATATCGAATACGGGATCGACCGCGTTGTTGCAATTTATGCTGATGGACGTGGATTCGTCTGGCACGAAGTGAACGACTGTGGTGACAAATTGTATGACGGATCACCCAAAGATCCAAATTGCCCTGAAAGGGACTAAGAATGCCAAACCTATTGATTGAACTTTTCTCAGAAGAAATTCCCGCGCGCATGCAACGCCGTGCCGCAGAAGATTTGAAAAAATTGATCACAAATGGCATGGTCGATGCAGGGTTGACCTATGCAGGTGCGGCCGCGTTTTCAACACCGCGCCGCCTGACGCTGGCGGTTGAGGACGTGTTAAGCGAAAGCCCCACGGTGCGTGAAGAACGCAAAGGCCCACGTGTGGACGCCCCTGAAAAAGCGATTGAGGGATTTTTGCGTGGTGCATTGCTGAGCAAAGATCAACTTGAGGTGCGGGACGAAAAAAAGGGCCAGGTGTATTTTGCAACCATCGAAAAACCAGGCCGTCCAGCCGCCGACATCATTGCCGAGGTGTTAGAGCATGCCATTCGCAATTTCCCATGGCCAAAATCAATGCGTTGGGGGTCAGGCGCCCTGCGGTGGGTACGTCCACTGCATTCAATCATTTGCGTGCTAAGCGATGATATGGATGCGACAGTTGTCCCAGTGAATATTGATGGCATTGAAAGTGGCAACCAAACCATGGGGCATCGGTTCATGTCATCGGGTGCGCCAATCACTGTGTCTGGGTTTGATGATTACGCTGCGTTGCTAAAGAAAGAGCACGTTATTTTGGACCCAGAAGAGCGCGCGCAAATGATATGGCAGGACGCAACCAATATCGCATTTGCAAGCGGCCTGGACGTTGTCGAGGATGCAGGGTTATTGGCCGAGGCGTCGGGATTGGTGGAATGGCCCGTTGTGTTGATGGGTGAAATTGACCAAGAATTTTTGGAACTGCCGCCAGAGGTTTTGCAAACATCGATGCGCGAACATCAGAAATTCTTTTCTGTAAGCGGCCCGAAATCGGGCAAAATCACCCGATTTATCACCGTTGCGAACCGCGAAACCGCGGATCAGGGCGCAACCATTCTTGCCGGCAATCAAAAGGTTTTGTCGGCGCGTTTGGCCGATGCGAAATTCTTTTGGGAAAATGACTTGCGCGTCGCGCAGAACGATGGACTAACCGCGTGGACTGCGCGATTGGAAAATGTGACGTTCCACAATAAGTTGGGCAGCCAAAAGGACCGCATTGATCGCATCATTGCGCTTGCGGGTGATCTGACCATTGCGACATCTGCGGATGCAGGTTTGACACAAAAGGCCGCAGGTGTCGCCAAGGCGGATTTGTCCTCGGAAATGGTCTATGAATTCCCCGAATTGCAGGGATTGATGGGCCGCTATTACGCCGAGGCCGCAGGTTTAGAACAAGAAGTTGCCAATGCATGTGAGCAACACTGGCAACCATTGGGACCATCAGATGATGTCCCGACCGAGGCTGTTTCCGCGACAGTCGCGCTGGCGGATAAATTGGACACACTGTGCGGATTTTGGGCAATTGACGAAAAACCAACTGGATCAAAGGATCCATTCGCCTTGCGTCGTGCGGCCTTGGGAGTCATTCGTTTGGTGTTGGAAAATCAAATCCGACTGCCATTGTTGAAAGCAGCTGTGGAACATATGGCACGTTTTGCAAATGCCGAAAATGCATCCGCCGTTGCATCTGATTTGCTAGGCTTTTTCCATGATCGACTTAAGGTATATCTGCGTGATCGCGGTATTCCGCATGATGTCATTGACGCCTGTGTTGCGATGGACGGAAATGATGACATCGCGCTTTTGGTGAAACGTGCCGAAGCCTTGTCCGAGTTTCTTGCGTCTGAGGATGGCGAAAACTTGGTCCAAGGGTTCCGTCGTGCCAATAATATTCTGACCCAAGCCGAGGAAAAAGACGGCGTTGAATATTCTTTTGGTGCGGACGTGAAATTTGCCGAAACTGATGAAGAGCGTGTCCTATTTGGTGCACTTGAAACACAGGGACCGAAAATTGACGCAGCCATGCAGGCAGAGGATTTTGCCGCCGCAATGGGGGCCATGGCAGCCCTGCGCGCGCCCGTTGACGCATTTTTTGAAGCGGTTCAGGTGAATTCAGATAATGAAATCGTGCGCCGCAACCGTTTGAACCTGTTGTCACAGGTGCGCAATACCTGCGCCCGCGTTGCTGATTTAGGACGGATTGAGGCGGCCTAGTCTGCCTCACCCTGCGTCACGCGCAGCTTTTTCTTGATTGATAGGCACACTTCGCTATGCTGCAGCGATACGACTAACGCCGCAGTGCAGCACGATATGCCGACGATTGACCTGATCACACCAACCGCACCCATCGCGACACCAACCCATGGTGGTCGCGCAAAATGTCTTCAACGTCTTGTACGTTTGGATCTTCCTGTTCCGTCGACTGTTGCCCTATCTTTTGAAATGGTGAAATCCATTGCCGCAGGCCATAAACCCGATTTGGACAGGATCCTAAATCAGTTTTCGCCGGATGATATTTTGTGTGTGCGCCCATCCTCTGAAAGTGCGGATTGGGGTGGTCCAAGTGCGATCTTGAACATCGGCATGAACGATGCACGTTATGTCAAATTATCCGATAAATTGGGCCAAGAGGCGGCGGTTGATCTATATCTGCGGTTTGTTCAATCTTATTCGATCAATGTTGCCCGTTTGGACCCAGACGCATTTGAACATATCGAGGGTCAGGATCAGGCGGCATTGGACGCGGCACTACATGCCTATTCCGACGAAACGGGCGAAGAATTCCCGCAGCGTATTTCAGACCAACTGACAGAAGTTTTGCGTTCAATGTCGCGTGCATGGGAGGGGACAACTGCACGCCTGCTACGTGAAGCCAAAGGTGCTCCTGCAGACGCAGGTTTGGGTTTGGTTGTTCAAAAAATGGCCTTTGGCATTGGTCTGGGGGAAAGCGGTTCTGGTGTCCTTCAATTGGTGGATGGTAATACGGGCGAAGAGCGCATCATGGGACGCTATGCCCGCCAAAGCCAGGGGCGCGACGCCTTGGAACAACACAGCAAGGCATTGTTCCTTGCGCATGATCCGCGCGGTCCATCACTTGAGGATAGCGAGCCTGAAATTTTTGCAAAATTGGTTGAACAGGCGAAGCTGATGCGACACCGCCTGCGCGAAGAAATGCACATTGAGTTTACCATTCAAAATGGCGAACTGTTCATTTTAGATGGTGTTCGTGTCAATCGACGCGCAAATGCCGCGATGCGGATTGCCGTTAAACTGGCTGAAGATGGGATCATCCCGCAGCAAGAGGCGCTGATGCGCATTGACCCACGTGCGGTTGGTGAATTGTTGCACCGACAGATCGATCCAGAGGCGAAACGCGATGTTTTGGCCACCGCTGTTGCTGCCAGCCCAGGCGCCGCCAGTGGTAAGATTGTGTTTGACGCCCTAGTGGCCCAAGCGCATGCAGCGCGTGGTGAGGCGTGTATTTTGGTGCGTCGTGAAACCAGTCCAGAGGATATCCGTGGCATGCACGCGGCTGCGGGTGTTTTGACAGAACGCGGCGGAATGACCAGCCACGCGGCAGTGATCGGGCGGGGCATTGGATTGCCCTGCGTGGTTGGGGCATCGGATATTAAATTTCAGCCATCCAAAAAACGCCTGACAACCCCAGATGGTCGCACATTTGCCGAAGGCGACATAATCACCATTGATGGAACGAATGGTCAGGTTTTGGCAGGGCAGCCAAAGATGGTGGAAGCCGCACTGGATGATAGTTTTCAGACCTTCATGAAATGGGCGGCCGAAAATTGTGATATTCGCGTGCGCGCAAATGCTGATACACCGCGGGACGCGCAGACCGCGCGTAATTTTGATGCACAAGGCATTGGATTGTGTCGCACGGAACATATGTTCTTTGACGTTGATCGATTGACTGTGATGCGTGAAATGATTTTCGCGGATGCCGCGCATGATCGACGTTTTGTTTTGGATCGTTTGCTGCCGATGCAGCGGGCCGATTTCATCGAATTGTTCCGCATCATGCGGGGTTTGCCTGTGTGCATTCGCCTGTTTGATCCGCCCTTGCATGAGTTTTTGCCCACAGATCGTGCGGGATTGTTGAACCTTGCCGAGGCATTGGATTTGCCCCTGTCCACCGTGACACAACGGGTCGAATCGATGGGCGAATACAACCCCATGTTGGGAATGCGCGGTGTCCGATTGGGCATCAAAGTGCCAGAGATATATGAAATGCAAGCGCGCGCGATTTTTGAGGCCACTGTTGATTCCGCCCAAGACGGCGAACCAGTTGTGCCCGAAATCATGATCCCCTTGGTCAGTGCCAAGCGCGAGGTCGAGTTGGTGCGCAATCGCATCGATGCGGTTGCCGCCGCCGTGCGCAATGAACGCGGCACGGATTTTACCTATAAATTGGGGGTTATGGTGGAAACGCCACGCGCGAGCTTACGTGCAGATGATATTGCGCAGCATTCGGCGTTTTTAAGCTTTGGTACAAACGACTTAACACAAATGACCTATGGTTTGTCGCGTGATGATGCGGGGCGCTTTATGTCAGACTATGTGAACCAAGGCGTGTTTCCAGAGGATCCGTTCCACACCCTAGATACAGAAGGGGTGGGGGAATTATTGCGGATCGGGGTTGATCGTGCGCGACAGGTTGATCCCGAAATCGTTTTGTCGATTTGTGGGGAACATGGGGGTAGCCCGGAATCCATCGCATTTTGTCGTCAGATTGGAATGGATTATGTATCTTGTTCTCCGTTCCGTGTCCCAGTTGCAAAGCTTGCTGCAGCGCAACTTGCCATTGCAAGCAAAACAGGCTAAACCCACGCCCAACAGTCGGGGAGTGGCGCAACCATTCGTCATGCATAGAGTGCATGATTAACCGAGGGACATCCGAAAACGCATATTTTGTGCGACTGAGTGAAACACCAAAATGACACGTCTGATTTCATGTTTTGTGGCTATATTCGTCCTTGCAACCCATGCCTATGCCGAACGCTCACTTGACCCAATTATGGGTTTGATGCGCCTTGATCAGCAAAAATTCGCCGCCCTGCCTCATCGCGATCTTGGCCCAGTTAACGCCCCCAAGACGGATGCAGGTGTGTATTCCAAGGTGTATATGCGCAGTTTGCCTGTGGCAAAAGGCGGCAAAGAATGGGCCTGTTTAACCGAAGCGCTGTATTTTGAAGCGCGTGGTGAAACTGTGAAGGGCCAGTTTGCCGTGGCCGAGGTTATCCTAAACCGTGTGAGTAGCCCTTCCTTCCCTGACACCATCTGTGGTGTGATCAATCAGGGCACGGGCCGAAAATTCGCCTGTCAATTCACCTATACCTGTGATGGACGCGCCGAAGTGATCCGCGAACCAAAGGCCTATGAAATGGTGGGCAAGGTTGCAAAAATGGTGATGGAAGGCATGCCGCGCACATTAACGGATGGGGCGACATTTTATCATACCAAGGCCGTGCGCCCACGTTGGGCCCGCGTTTTTGAACGCACTGCAATCATTGGGTTTCACCATTTCTATAAGAAACCAGTGCGCGTTTCGCAAAACTAATTCACACTAGACGCGGCGGTAAAAAAACTGCAAAACCTGTGCGAAGATTGGGCATAGGAGCCAACCCATGAATGATGAAACCAGATTGGCATTTGCCCATCCGCTTGAACGTGCAAAAGCCAGTTCAATTTCAACGCGATACGATCGTATTTCGTTACGCGATCATATTGTCGAAGTTGAAATCGGCGCTTTCCAGTTAGAGCGCGGTGTGACCCAGCGGGTCAGTTTCAATATTGTGGTCGAGGTGCAGCCAATCGAACAACCGATCTTGGACGATGTGGATCGTATCTTGTCCTATGATCGCCTGACCGAGGCGATTGCAATTGAACTGGGTGCGGAACGGTTGAACCTATTGGAAACTCTGGCGCAACGCATTGCTGATCGCATTTTGTTGGAACCTCAGGCCATTCGTGTTTTTATTCGTATTGAAAAACTGGATCGCGGCCCGGGTGCCTTGGGTGTTGAAATTGTGCGGGGCGGGCGTGGATATGCCCCCGTTGCCGAACCAGAAGCGGCGCATCCAAACATTGTGTTCGTTGCAAATTCGGCGTTAGAGGGGCAGGATGTTTCGGATCTGCTGTCGAGATTACATGCGCAAAACGCAGCCGTTGTTGTGTGTGTCGAGGCCGTCGAAGGACCGCGCATCTTTACCAGCGATCCCATTGCACAGGCGCATATTGATTTGCTGTCCGTGGAACAAAATGCGTGGATGATTGCGGCGCATTCTGATCACTGTGATGTGGTTGCAACACGCACCGAATTGGACTGGGCGATCAAAAACAACCGTTTGGCCATTTGGGCACCCACCAAAATGGTTATGGATGCGACAGATACATTCGAAAGTTATGCGCCAGCGTCACTGGCCATTTGGTTGGGGCATGAATTGGACGCCAAATCTTGTTCCTTGGTCGGTGCTGAAACTGTGGATGGTGTGAACAGCCTGCAATCAATCAGTGATTTTGATATTTCAGCCCTGTGTCGATAGGAGCATTCCTGAATGCGTTATCTGCGCCCCCTCTTGCAACGCGGCTCTGACCGCCCCAAGGATGCCGTAAATTTCTGCGATCCGAGCTATTGGTTCAAAGAATGCGCTGTTTATGCGCGCGACGGCGATGCGCGCCGCATTTCTGCGCATGATCTTAGCCACGATGAAGTCACGCGTCTGACCTACCCACGGGCGGATATCCATGGTTTGGTGTTTAACAAACCCATTATCATGGGAATTTTAAATGCCACCCCCGATAGCTTTTCTGATGGGGGTCAATTTAATGCACTTGAGGCGGCTGAACGTCATGGCAAACTGATGCAAAATCAGGGCGCAGATTTGATTGATGT
>JAKMGV010000080.1 GCA_022424725.1 Paracoccaceae bacterium | reverse complement strand
AATGCGGATTTTCATCATCTCAAAATCATGAACAGTATCCGTGAATTGGACACCCACGTTTTGCCAATCGGGTCGGCCGGCACAAAAATTATCTTCGATCACCCACTGCCGAAAATTTTCGTGCGTAACTGGGGCGCAATCATCAATGCCGTATTGGTTAGCGATGGCTATTTCCTGAGGCCCCGTAGCTGGCACAATGCAATCGACCATGGAATTAGGAAAAGTGCAATTCGCAACTATCCAATCGGCTAAAGACTCATCCGACATTCGAGCCAACGAAACAACAGCTTGGCGCAATATATCACCGTTACCTTGCAAGTTATCACAGCAAAGTCCCGTCAACGGACCCGCTCCAATATTTCGCCGTATTTTTAGGGCTGCCACAATCGCCCCAAATACGGTTTTTGGTGCATCTGGATTGTAAGAGTCGAACACAATATCTGGATGATCTTCGTCAAAGCACTTCGTAGCTGGATCAATAAAGTATCCGCCCTCGGTTACCGTCAATGCCACAATACGAATATCACTTTGGGCCATACGATGAATGAGAGATTCATTGTTTTCTTCTATAGGCAGGTAGTCAATCATTGAACCAACAACCTCAATAGATGAAGATGATGGATCAAGTTCCATTAAGGTTGTAAGGCAATCTTGCCGTAACAGCTTTTCTCGCATTATTGCGTCGGCATCACGTACCCCTGCACCAATTATCGCCCAGTCAAGTGCTTCACCAACCTGCATTAATCGGTGAAGATACCAAGCCTGATGTGCGCGATGAAAATTACCTACACCTACATGAATGATACCAGGCCTTAATGCAGAACGATCGTAGTTGGGCACGATCACATTATGTGGCAATTCATTCAACGTATCGTTGCTAAGTTTCATCAGCCTAGTTCCCCGTACAAAATCGTCCATCAACTCATCCAGTTTCCACCATCTACGTTGTACGTTTGTGCAACGATGTATTTTGCCTCTTCGGATGCGAGAAAAATAGCCATACCAGTCAAATCTTCCGGATTTGCCATGCGTCCATAGGGGACTGCTTGACTGACTTCGGCTTTCTTTTGCCCTGGCGCTTTGCCTTCGTATTTCGCGAAATATGTGTCGACATCGTCCCAATGCTCTCCGTCGACCACACCAGGAGCGATAGCATTCACGTTTATACCATGCTGAATTAGGTTCAGTGCGGCGGATTGGGTCAAACTAATAACTGCGGCCTTCGAAGCGCAATAAACAGATACCAGCGCTTCGCCACGACGCCCTGCCTGACTGGCCATATTTATGATCGAACCACCGTGGCCTTGCGCGATCATTTGACGAGCGACCGCCTGCATAGTGAAGAGTGTACCTGCCACATTTATTTCAAACGTGCGATCAAAATCTGTTCGACTGATTTCGGCAATTGGTGCAGCCGTAAAGACAGCCGCGTTATTGATCAAAATATCAATTCTGCCAAATTTTGAAACCACATTTGTAATAGCCTCATCAATGCTATCTTGACGGGTGACATCCATTTCTATGGCGATCGCTGAACCGCCAATTTCCTGCGCAGTGATTTTTGCACGCTCGATGTTTATGTCACAAATTGCGACTTTGGCGCCCTCTTGAACATAAGCTTTGGCAAAGGCACGCCCAATCCCTCGGGCGGCACCCGTAATTAAAGCTATCTTTCCAGAGAGCCGGCCTGTCATACGCGCAGCCCTTGTTCATCAAATTTGTGAATTTTGTCCATTTGTGGAGTAAGATAAATTGTATCCCCATGCTTAACGGCAACATCGCCTGCAATCCGCACAGTGACCAAATCTCCAAGCGCCGTATCATGGACGTGGACAAAGGTATCGGACCCTAAATGCTCCGCCACTCCGACGGTGCCCTTCCAAGTGCCCCCCGACAAATCGATATCGATATGTTCTGGTCGTATGCCGGCAGTATGCGCACCAAGTTTCTCGGCCTCAGATCCAGAAAAGATATTCATCTTTGGCGACCCGATAAATCCAGCTACAAACACATTTCTTGGTGTGTGGTAAAGTTCGAGAGGCGTTCCAACTTGTTCAATCACGCCTGCTTGTAGCACAACGATCTTATCCGCCATGGTCATCGCTTCGACCTGATCGTGCGTGACGTAGATCATCGTTGTTTTCATGCTTTCGTGCATTTCACTGATCTCAAGACGCATGCCTACGCGTAATGCTGCATCAAGGTTCGACAATGGTTCATCGAAAAGGAAAGCTGAAGGGTTGCGCACAATTGCGCGCCCAATGGCGACGCGCTGGCGTTGACCACCAGACAGCGCGGCAGGCTTTCGATCAAGGTAATCTGACAAATTCAGGGATTTGGCAGCGGCCTCAACCTTTTTATCAATTTCCGACTGGTCCATACCTTCCATCCGCAATGGAAAGGCGATGTTTTTGCGCACAGTCATATGGGGATACAAAGCGTAGGATTGGAATACCATTGCAAGGCCACGCTTTGATGGTGGAACCTGAGTGACATCATCACCATCGATTTCAATTTGCCCCGAGGTCAAATCCTCAAGTCCAGCGATCATCCGAAGCAGTGTAGATTTACCGCAGCCTGATGGCCCCACGAAGACCGCAAATTCACCGTCCTCGATAGTTAGATCCAAAGGAGGAATAACCTGCGTCTCACCAAAGCTTTTCGTAACATTATTAAGTACGATGCGTCCCATAATCTTTCCTTATTTCACGGCGCCAAAGGTCAAACCTTGGACGAGTTGTTTTTGGCAGAACCATCCCAACACAACGATGGGTCCGACAGCAGCAGTAGATACAGCGGATAAGCGTCCAAAGAACAACCCCTCCGGGGCTCTATTCCCCTCGATGAGCTTAGAGAGCGTTGCTGCGTCAATCGTTGTCAGTCGTACGGTCCAGTAGGCTTCGTTCCAGCAGAAAATAAAAATAAGTAGAGCAGTCGATGCGATGCCACCCCAAGCCAGAGGAATAAGGATTTCTTTGACTTCACCCCACGTGCTTACCCCATCCATTTTGCCCGCTTCGATGATATCCTTTGGAATTTCTTTGAAATAGGTGAACAACATCCAAATCGCGATCGGAAGGTTAATCAAACTAACGACCGTAATTACCAGAATGTGCGTATCGTATAAACCGATGCCTTTTGCCAAAAAGATCATTGGATACAAGACTGCAGCAGCTGGTAACATTTTTGTGGATAACATCCACATCAAGATATCCTTTGTTGCGCGACTTGGATTGAAGGCCATCGCATAAGCAGCGGGGATACCGACCACCAGAGTAAACAAAGTAGCGCAGACCGAAGTTATCACAGAATTCGTTGCAAATCGCCAGTAGTCATAATTTTCGGTTAAATTTAGATAATTATCCAAAGTCGGCGTGAACCAGATCAAGAATTCTGGTTTCACAGCGTCCGCATCGGTCTTAAAGCTGGTCAATACCATCCAAAAAATCGGAAAGAAAAATAGCAGCGCAACACCCCAGGCCAACACCGGTCGGCCATATCGTGATATATTTGAGTTCGTTGAAACAATAGCCATAATTTTCCCCTCAATCCATCAAGGTCTTGCCGATCATGCGCAGCAAGAAGATCGCAACAATATTTGCAAGGATGACTGCAAATATACCTGTAGCGCTTGCCGCACCGATATTATTGTTTGCAAATTCACCAATCAGATAAGGCAAATTTTTGTTACCATTGCCTCGGCTTACAATTTCTATCTCGGCGTACAAAGATAGATGAAAGATTGCCTGTATCATCACAACGATCGCAATCGGGCGGGCCAAATGAGGCAAGGTGAGAAAGCGGAATTGTGACCAAGTTCCTGCACCATCCAGTACAGCAGCTTCTTTTTGTTGCTGATCTTCGGATTGCAGCGATGTCATAAAAATCAAAACCGCAAATGGGGTCCATTGCCAGGTTACCATTGTAATAACGGCATAAGCTGAAGTCTGAGTTGCACGAAACGAAATTGGCTCAAGCTCGGGCCACATAGAAAAGAAGCCACCCAAGATTGGCAAATTTCGTAAGCCGTCAATTACTTCATTTATCCCTGCGACTGCCAATCCTTGCAAACCTAAAACAGGATCCAAGATCATGTTAATCCACAAAACTGCATTCACAGCGGGCATAACAAAAAACGGAGAAATCAATAACACTCGAACGACGCCACGCCCCATGAATGTTTTGTTAATCAAAACTGCGATTAATACGCCAAAGATAACTGTTAAAATCAGAATACTGCAGACAATCAAAAGGCTGTTTTGAATTGCCAAAATAAAATCTTTGTTATTCAGGACAAATTCGTAATTACCAAATCCGCGCCAATTGCTTAGGGCTGGCTTGGTCCATTCCGGTTTGCGCAAGCTATTCAACACGTAACGGATAAACGAAAAATAGAGAGTGATACTCAGTGGGACCAGCATCCATACGAGGAGTAATAAAACGGCTGGTGCTTGAAGTAAGCGTGGCAGGCTTCGATTAGTCATGATGGATTACCTACTTTTGGATATTAAAACCCATAAGCTCATTTAGCGAAACGGTTGTAAATAGGATGATTTACTTCAGTGGAAGTATTGGGAAAAGGGGCGCTATTGTGAGTGCCACGCCCCTTTTCATTCTCGGGAGAAGAGTTAGTAGTAACCCGCTTCTGACATGATTGCGTCAGCTGCAGCTTGTGATGCTGCAAGAGCGTCTTTTACAGATTTCGCACCTGATAGTGCTGCTGCCATCTCTTGTGCAACTGCACTACCAACTTCTGGGAATTCTGGGATAGCTGCGAACTGAACACCAACGTATGGTTTTAGATCAGTTGCTTCTGGTGCTGCTGATTCAATCGCCGCCATTTCCGCTGCTGCAAAACCTGCAACTGCCTGGAATTCTGGCAATGCGTATGTAGATGAACGCTGACCAGTCGGAACTGAACCCCAGCCAAAGTCTGGGTGGTTACCAACCGCTTGGACGTAATCTTTTGATGTCGCCCATTCGATGAACGCTTTTGCTGCGTCTGCATTTGGTGATCCCGCAGGAACAGCCATCGCCCACGCCCACAACCAGTTCGCACCAACTGGGTTACCAGCATTTGGTGATTGTGCATATGCAACGCCGTCAACTGTTAGGAAAGATGCCGCGATTGTCGCGTCAATCCACATGCCGCACTTGCCTTCGTTGTAAAGCGCAAGGATTTCGTTGAATGAGTTACCTTCTGAACCGGGAGGTCCGTAGTTACCCAATAGATCAACGTAGAAGTTGATGGCTTCTTCCCATGCTGCAGAGTCGATTGTTGGACGCATGTCCGCATCAAACCATGCACCACCAAACGAGTTCACAACAGTCGTAATGAACGCCATGTTGTCACCCCAACCTGGCTTACCGCGCAAACATGCACCATAAACGCCATTGTCAGGATCATGCATCGCTGCTGCAGCGCCTTTGATGTTTGCCCATGAATCGTTATCACGAACTGTAACACCAGCTGCATCTGTTAGATCTTTACGATACATAACCATTGATGATTCACCATAGAATGGTGCAGCATACATTGTGCCTTCGTGTGACAAGCCTGCGCGGATCGCTGGTAGGATATCATCCATGTCGTAGCCTGCGCCAAAGTTCAGTGGCTCGATCCAGCCTGCCGCACCCCAGATTGGTGCTTCCTGCATACCGATATTGATGATGTCGTACTGACCGCCACCTGTGGCTGTGTCAGATGTAACCTGCTCACGAAGGACACCTTCTTCCAGAGCAACCCAGTTCAGTTCAACACCTGTTTCAGCTGTGTAAGCTTCTGCAACTTTCTGCATGTTGATCATGTGACCGTTGTTCACGATCGCAATAGTGAGTGAGTCTGCAGCATATGCGCCACCAGCCATCAAAGCTGCTGCACTTGCTGCAAACAAAGATTTCTTCAAAGACATCCTGGAACCTCCCTAGTTGGATGAATATGCCCTTGTGTTTAATGGAAACAAAACGCGCAGTCAATAATTTATTTACGCGTGTAAATCTAAAGGAAAACAAGCGTAAATCACTATCTACGCTGAACTTCTCATGACCAAACGGCCTTCAAAAAGCTTCTCTGTGCGCTCTGTGATTCCATTTGCGCCATCAATGATCTTCAACATCTCTGAAACGCTACGTTCTCCGATTGCGTCGTAATCCTGAGAAATTGTCGTCAATGAAGGACATGTGTATCGCGAGAACGGGTGATCATCATGACCCGCAATTCTCAAATCAAATTCAGCACCATGACCGACCTTCAGCCCACTCTCGTACGCAGCGGACATCAGCCCAATTGCCAATCGGTCATTAGAGCATAAAATCGTAGCACGTCTGTGTGTAGAGTTTTGAAAAATCTGCCTGCCTGACGTGAAGCCAATTTCTTCGAAATTCCAACCATCACCGTTTACTTGAAGCAGCTCAGGCTCAAGCCCCAACTTTTCCATTGCCGATATATACGCAGCACGTCTCTTGTAAGCATTAGGATTGATTGGATCCTTCATCTCAAAAAACTTGGGTGGTTCACCTGTCCTTGCAAGATAATCAACCATCAATCCAATTGACTGATGGTTGTCCGAACCAAAGAACGCCTCACCCACCCCATCAACGTTTGCATCGAACAACACTGTCGGAACAAGCTGAGAAAAGTCTTTCAATTTTTTTACATTACTCGCCCTTCCAAGGGGCGCCAGCAAAACCCCAGCCGGCTTGATGGATCGCAAACTGTCGAGATTTGCAACCTCGAGCTCTGGCCCACCATGAGAGCTTAAGAGCAATGGATTGTAACCAGAAAGTACAATTAACTCCTCAAGTTTTCTTGCAATCCCTGCGAAAAATGGGTCTGTTAAATTTGGCACAACCAGCCCAATATTTTTTGTTTTACGCCTATTTTGGTTCATCGCATAAAAATTTGGACGATAGTCGTATTTTTCGATTGCTTGCTCGATTTTCAATCGAGTTGATTTCTTAACACTCTGCGCATCGTTGAAAAACTTTGAAAGCGTTGGCCTGGAAATACCACTTACTGAGGCAAATTCTTCCATGGTGTTGATTTTTCGACCCATCAGCTATCACTCTTTTCTAGCTTCATAAGCATACTCTTCTTACATTTCTTGTTAAAATATTGATTAACTCGCGTAAAAAATCAACAAATTTATTTCTTAAGTACAAGCTCAGTTTGCACTTGTGATAATTTCTATCACCCAGCCCCATCAGGGGCTGAGCCTTTTCTCTTCATCGTGCCACTCTACCCCAACCGTTTCCTTTCGACATAGACCCTCAACCACGCCCAGTAATGAGCCTGATTTCGGAAGCCTTGGGCCTGCGCTGCGAGGCAATAAGCTAATTCCGTTGGAATACCAACTTCGTGGATGTTGTTACCAGATATTCGAGATAATGGTCTATACGACTCAAAATCTACAAATCGCATTTCACAAGAAACTTATAAATCAGGAAAAAGAGTTCCTTTGTGTCTCTTTTTGCGTTCCCTTTTTACATAAAAATTATGCAAGTTATTGTTTTAAAATAATAATTACCCAACACGTGGTACCCGCTGCCGGAACACACATAAGTCTCACTGCATTGTTTTTATGTGATATTTTGAACATAAGAGCTGATTAGTGAGTACCTTTAATGTAGTCTGTGAGTTCCTTTTTCTCCAAAAAGTCATCCACTTATTCGAACTGAAAGTGGGAACACATTAACAAGGCATTTAAACCGTAATCTTTGTCACAGCGTGATTATTGTGGTTAAATCACAGGCGTATTTGGCGTTTTGGCACAAAATGAGAACGGAATGAATAATGTCAGCAAATAATAAAGTCATAA
>JAKMGV010000240.1 GCA_022424725.1 Paracoccaceae bacterium | reverse complement strand
ATCTGCATCACAATCATAGCGGAATTCAACCAATTCCTGCGTGTGACCTGATGTTTCGCCCTTAATCCAGAACGCCTGACGGGACCGTGACCAATAGGTGACACGCCCAGTAGTCAGCGTTTTTTCCACCGCTTCTTGGTTCATCCAGGCCATCATCAGAACTTCTTTGGTTTGATGATCCTGCGCAATCGCAGGGATAAGACCCGCATCGTTATAGACCAAAGTCGAAGGATCAAACTGCATGTTCAAATTCCTTTTGCAATCCTGAATTCATCGCCTATCTATAGGGTGTCCGCGCAAAGAGGAAGCCCCATGTCAGGCGAGAGTGATCTAATCAATCTGTATTCCGAACGAATTTTGGAACTGGCCACAAATGTCCCCCATGTGGACCGTTTGGACAATCCTGATGCAACGGCGAAAAAGCGCTCTCCGCTGTGCGGATCAACTGTGACGGTCGATATTACGCTATCTGACGGTAAAATCTTGGATTACGCGCAGGATGTGAAAGCCTGCGCCTTGGGCCAAGCGGCGGCTGCCGTTATTGGACAATCGATAATTGGCCGCACTGTGGGCGAGGTACAGACCGCGCGTGATGAATTAAACGCGATGCTGAAGCAGGATGGGCCAATCCCCTCTGCCCCGTTTCAGGAACTTGAGGTTTTGTTGCCTGCAAAAGATTTCAAGAACCGTCACGCCTCAATCCTGCTGAGCCTTGATGCAACGCTTGCGGCCTTTGCCGAGCTGGATCACAAGAACGCGCAAAGCAATTAAGCACATCCCCCCCAAAAAATATCCGCCGCACATGGGGACACATGGCGGCGGATCAGTAAGCGTTTGTTGCAATCCGAAAAGGGATTAGGCGATCCCGAAAGACAGGATGTCGGACAAAACCAGGGACAATGGTACGCGACAAACGCCTAGGCAGTTACAGAAAACCCGGAAGGTGAAGCGAACCGACCAAAATCACAACCAATGACGTCGCACCAATTAGATCCTGTGCGAACGCACTGGGTGAATTTTTCAAGATTGTTTTGATCTGCATACGCATCGTTCGCTCCTACCACTTGTTGCTAATTTGTTCTCATTTTTAATCGAATTTGTAAAGAACTTTATAGGAACATTTGCGAACAATTTGTTCTGCGGGTTCCTAACCCACTGAAATCAAACGAATTGCCTGATCCTGATCCATCAGCCAAAGCAACACGCGCGCGGCCTCACCGCGCGCTGAAGTAAGGTTTGGATCGTCATTTATTAACTTTCTGGCATCTGATTGTGCTGTCGCCATAAGCGATGACATCGATTCCATATCTGCGATTCGAAACCGCGGAATGCCACTTTGAGCTGTGCCGATCAAATCGCCTGCGCCGCGCATCTGTAAATCAACTTCGGAAATGCGAAAACCGTCCTCTGTTTCACGCAACACTTCTAACCTGCGGCGCCCTGTTTCACTTAGGGGCGCCTTATACAATAACAAACACGTGCTTTTGTCGCTGCCCCGCCCCACGCGCCCGCGCAACTGATGCAGTTGGGCCAAACCAAAACTTTCGGCTCGTTCAATGACCATAATCGTGGCGGTGGGAACATTAACGCCTACTTCGATCACAGTCGTCGCCACCAACACCTGCGCTTCACCCTGTTGAAACCGCGCCATTGCGGCATCTTTTTGATCATTGGGCATTTGCCCGTGTACCAGTTCCACAACACCCTCACCCAAGGCCGCACGCAGGCATTTAAACCGATCCTCAGCCGAGGTGTAGTCCAACACCTCACTCTCCTCGACCAGTGGACAGACCCAATAGGCCTGCTTTCCCTCGTCAATGGCGTGGCGCAATTTTGCGATCACCTCATCAATGCGATCCAGCGATACAACAGCCGTCGAAATGGGTTTTCGTCCGGGTGGTTTTTCATCCAAAATCGAAACATCCATATCCCCATATTGCGCAAGGGCCAAAGATCGGGGGATGGGTGTTGCGGTCATCACCAAAACATCGACTGCCGCCCCCTTTTGCCCCAATTCCATGCGTTGGCGCACACCAAAACGGTGTTGTTCATCAATAATGGCAAGCCGCAGATCGTGAAACTCTACATCGCCTTGGAACACGGCATGTGTGCCGATCAGAATATGGATATCCCCACGGGCAAGCGCGGCCAATTTTTCGCGCCTTTCACGTCCCTTATCCCGCCCTGTCAGCAATTCAATCACCACCTGCGCATCCTCGGCCAAGGGGGACAGTGCCTCAAGATGTTGGCGAGCAAGGATTTCAGTGGGGGCCATCAAAACGCCCTGCCCGCCGTCCTCGACCGCGATCAACAGCGACAGAAAAGCCACCAAGGTTTTCCCTGACCCCACATCGCCCTGCAACAACCGATTCATGCGATGGGGATCGCCCATATCCGCCGCAATATCGGCCAAGGCGCGGGTTTGTGCGCCCGTGGGATCATAGGGCAAGGCCGCTAGCACCTTTTGACGCAATTCCCCTGCCCCTTTGGTCACACGCCCCTTGGCGCGGCGTTGTTGGGCGCGTGCAAGGCTTAGGGTCAGTTGGTGGGCGAAAAATTCGTCATAGGCTAAGCGTTCGCGTGCGGGGTTGGTGGCACTCAACTCGGCCAAGGATGCGGGTTCATGCGTCTGGCGCACAGCATCGCACCAATCGGGCCAACCTGCGCGTTGTTTTTGCGTGGGATCAATCCATTCGTCCAGATCGGATAACAGTGTCACCGCAGAGCGTGTCGCCCGCACCATAGTTTTTTGCGTAACCCCGGCGGTCAGCGGGTAGATTGGTTCAAATTTTGGGATCGTGTGCAATTCTTCGGGGGCGATCATGTATTCGGGATGCACCATCTGGGCGACCCCATCGAATAATTCGACCTTACCTGACACAATCCGTGTCGCCCCAACAGGCAACATTTTTTTCAAATAATCGCCACGGGCATGGAAAAACACCAATTGGAACGTGGTTTCCTGATCTTCGACTTGAACACGGTAGGCTGCGGATTTT
>JAKMGV010000239.1 GCA_022424725.1 Paracoccaceae bacterium | reverse complement strand
CCCGTTCGGGCAAAATCCTGCGCGCAACCATGGTGAAAATTGCCGATAACCAAGACTTCAAAATGCCTGCAACCATTGATGATCCAGCCATCTTGGATGAAATCAAAGAGGCACTGCAAACGATTGGATATGCGAAATAGGCATCATTTAGACAGATCGTAAAAACCGCCCTACTGGGGCGGTTTTTTGTTTGTGATTTAAGTGACCTTCGTTCATTAAACGAATTGCTCGCGGATTAGGCGTTCGTCCAAACCGTGCCCTGGATCAAACAGCAATCTATGCACAACTTCGGTTTCTGATTTGATGCTGACCCGCGCGACATTGGCGAAGGACCGGCTATCGGCATCGGCCATCACAGGGCGTTTTTTGGGGTCGATCACCTCAAAATCCACATGCGATGCTTTGGGGATCAATGCACCCCGCCAGCGACGGGGACGATAGGCGTTGAGTGCTGTCATCGCAAAAACCGCCGATCCGATTGGCAGGATCGGACCGTGGGCCGAATAATTATAGGCGGTGGAGCCTGCAGGGGTTGCAAGCAAAACACCATCTGACACCAATTCGGACATGCGTTCGCGTCCATCCACTGAAATTTTTAACTTGGCCGCCTGTGGACCCGCGCGCAGCAACGACACCTCGTTTATCGCGAGGGCGGAAAATTCATGCCCCTCAACATCGGTTGCGGTCATGGATAGGGGGTTAATTTCGGCCTCTTCCGCGGCACTTAGGCGGTCGATTAACCCATCCTCTTCATAGGCATTCATCAAAAACCCAACGGTGCCACGGTTCATTCCATAAACAGGCGCATCAAGGTATTGCGTGGCGTGCAGGGTTTGCAACATAAATCCATCGCCGCCCAATGCCACAATGATGTCTGCCTGATCCGGTTCGACGGATTCATACATTTGCACCAATCGCGCATGCGCATCGCGCGCTACATCTGCATCACTGGCAACAAAGGCAATTTTTTGTGGCATGGGTTTTGTTTCCAAACACGTCTATTGGTTTCCAAAACAAGCATAAGTTTCAAGAAAGTACCAGTGGTGCCGCGCTATTTCTTCACAGTGTCGCATTATGGCCTTTTGAAACTGATCCGTTTCCGATAGGAAATTCGTAACAAAACCATTTGGAGTACCCGATATGAAAGACACGACTGCCTTTTTCACGTCTGCTCTTGCAGAAAGCGATCCCGAAATCTTTGGCGCAATGACCAAAGAGCTGGGGCGCCAGCGTGATGAAATCGAATTGATCGCATCCGAAAACATCGTTTCGTCTGCCGTGATGGAAGCACAAGGCAGCGTGATGACAAATAAATACGCCGAGGGTTATGCAGGCCGTCGCTATTATGGTGGATGCCAATATGTGGACATCGCCGAAAACCTTGCGATCGAACGTGCATGCAAATTGTTCAACTGTGGATTTGCAAACGTGCAACCAAACTCTGGTTCACAGGCGAACCAAGGTGTGTTCCAGGCGCTTTTGCAACCGGGCGACACAATCCTTGGGATGTCATTGGACGCAGGTGGTCACCTGACCCATGGTGCGGCACCAAATCAATCAGGCAAATGGTTTAACGCGGTTCAATATGGTGTACGCCGTGAAGACAACCGTGTTGATTATGACCAAGTCGAAGCCTTGGCCAAAGAGCATAATCCAAAGCTGATCATCGCAGGTGGTTCTGCGATCCCACGTCAAATCGACCTTAAGCGTATGCGCGAAATCGCGGACATGGTTGGTGCGTATCTGCATGTTGATATGGCACACTTTGCCGGTCTGGTTGCAGCGGGCGAACACCCACCTGTGTTCCCACATGCGCATGTTGCAACAACAACAACGCACAAAACATTGCGCGGTCCACGTGGCGGTATGATCCTAACAAATGACGAGGCATTGGCCAAGAAATTCAACTCGGCCATTTTCCCTGGCATTCAGGGTGGTCCATTGATGCACGTCATCGCAGCCAAGGCCGTGGCATTCGGCGAAGCGCTGCAGCCAGAGTTCAAGACATACATCCAAAACGTCGTCACCAATGCACAAGCGCTGTCTGATCAGTTGATCAAAGGTGGTTTGGACACTGTAACACAGGGGACAGATACGCACGTTGTGTTGGTCGACCTGCGCCCCAAAGGCGTTAAGGGCAACGCAACAGAAAAGGCATTGGGCCGCGCGCATATCACATGTAACAAAAACGGCGTTCCATTTGATCCAGAAAAACCAATGGTGACATCTGGTATCCGCCTTGGATCACCTGCGGGCACAACACGCGGCTTTGGCGAGGCAGAGTTCCGTCAAATCGCGGATTGGATTGTCGAAGTTGTGGATGGCTTGGCCGCAAACGGCGAAGAAAACAACGGCGCAGTTGAAGCGAAAGTCAAAGCAGAAGTGGCCGAAATGTGCGCCCGCTTCCCGATGTATCCGAACCTATAATTAACGCTTTCTAAATATTTGCGGGTTGGTATTCAAAACCATGGATAGAACCCGCAATTTAGAACAGGCATTAGGTAAATGGGTACGCGGAAAGGTGCCCTTTGCGCTGGCAGAGTTTCTGTTGTTCGGTTTGAAACAAGCATGGGCCGCCACTTTCGGCGGCCTTATTTTATGCGCCCTGATAATCACAAAATATCTATGGCCCGAGGATGCGATCCTATCGCGATATGACGCCCTGTTCCTTTTTTGCATAGCCTTGCAGTACGCAATGTTACGCCTTGGGCTGGAAACGCAGGATGAGGCGAAACTGATCCTGATTTTTCATGTGACGGGCACCGTGATGGAAATATTCAAGGTCTGGTCTGGATCATGGATTTACCCAGAAACCGCTATCTTCGCAATCGCAGGTGTACCGCTATTCTCGGGGTTCATGTATGCCTCGGTCGGGTCATTTATCGTGCGGGTGATTCGCGCGTTTCACATGAAATTTGCGCCCTTCCCCCCGATTTGGCGCACATGGGTTTTGGCAATCCTGATCTATGTGAATTTCTTTTCGCATCACTATATCCCTGACGCACGCTTTGTGCTGATCA
>JAKMGV010000238.1 GCA_022424725.1 Paracoccaceae bacterium | reverse complement strand
GTGAACCTTGACCCCGTCGCATTGGTCCTAGATATGATATTCAAGATTGAACAATGCGCAAAACGCGCACAGGGCCTTACATGATCCGCATTACCGATAGTCACTGTCACCTTGATTTTCCTGATTTTGAAACCGAGCTTTCTGATGTTGTTGAACGCGCGGTTGCAGCTGGCGTTCACCGTATGGTGACTATCTGCACGAAACTGCATCAGGAACCCGCCGTGCGCGCAATCGCCGAGGCCCATGACCCCGTCTACTATGCGGCGGGTGTGCATCCCATGAGCGTTGCAAAAGAACCCATGACATCGGTTGACGAATTGGTCGCCCTGTCCCAGCATCCGAAATTTGTCGGGATCGGGGAAACAGGATTAGATTATCACTATACCGCCGAGAGTGCCGAGGCACAGAAACAAAGCCTGCGCATTCATATACAAGCCGCACAAGAAACGGGGTTGCCACTTATTATCCATGCACGCGACGCGGATGAGGATATGGCAAACATCCTGCGCGATGGGCACGCCAACAAACCCTATAGCTGCGTCATGCATTGTTTTTCGTCCTCTGCTGAATTGGGCAAAGCGGCCTTGGATCTGGGGTTTTATTTGTCCATGTCAGGCATCTCGGCCTTTCCCAAATCTGGGGAATTGCGGGATATTTTTGCGCAAGCCCCCGTGGATCGCATACTTGTGGAAACGGATAGCCCCTATTTAGCGCCCCCACCCCATCGTGGGAAACGCAACGAACCCGCCTATTCAATGCATACAGCAAAAGTAGGTGCAGAGATGTTTGGCATGGAGCTTGCGGATTTCGCGGCCCAGACTGAGGCGAATTTTGAACGTCTGTTTTCCAAAGTAATGCGCCAACAGGCCGCTGCATGAGCGCGCGTCTCAGGTTTCATATTCTGGGCTGCGGTTCCTCGGGCGGTGTGCCGCGTATTGGTGGACATTGGGGGGATTGCGACCCTACCAATTCTAAAAACCGACGCCGCCGCTGCTCTATGTTGGTGGAACGGGAAACAGATCAGGGCATCACACGTGTTTTGATCGACACATCACCCGATATGCGCGAACAATTGATTGATGCAGGCGTTGGCGCGCTGGATGGCGTAATCTATACACATTCGCACGCCGATCATGTCCATGGTGTGGATGACCTGCGCATGGTGGTGTTCAACATGCGCGAACGGGTGAATGTGTGGGCAGACCAGGCCACATGCGATGCATTACTGGACCGCTTCGGGTACGTCTTTATTCAACCAGAGGGCAGTTCCTATCCCCCCATTTTGAACCTGAATTTATTGGATAGCCCTGTCACGATACCCGGTGCAGGTGGCGACATCACCTTCACCCCGTTTGAGGTGGAGCACGGCCGCATCGATGCGCTTGGGTTTCGGGTCAAGGATTTGGTGTACCTGCCAGATGTCTCTGCAATGAACGATGCTGCATGGAACGTGGTGTCAGGGTCCGATTGTTGGGTTTTGGACGCCTTGCGGCGCGATCCGCACCCAACGCATTCGCATCTAGAACAATCGTTGCAATGGATTGAAAAATCAGGTGTACCCAACGCCGTGCTGACCAATATGCATATTGATTTGGATTATGAAACCGTGTTGGCGGAAACACCGGATCACATCGAACCTGCCTTCGACGGCATGGTCATCGAATACGCGGATTAATCCCCAATGCAGGCCCTTCTTGATGTGATCCTACCCGTATTCCTCGTCGTGGGGTTCGGGTATATCGTCGTCTGGCGCAAGGTGTTTTCAACCGCCGCTGTTGACGGGTTGATGTCCTATACCCAAAATTTCGCAATCCCGTGCCTGCTGTTCATGGCCTTGATCAAAATTGATCTGGGCCAAGCCTATTCGTTCCGACTGATGGGCAGCTATTATATCGGTGCCGCGTCTGGATTTGCGCTTGGGTTTCTAGGCGCTCGATACATCTTCAAACGCAGAGCAGAGGATAGCGTTGCCATTGGTTTTATCAGTCTGTTTTCGAATTCGGTGATGATGGGGCTGGCCATTACAGAACGCGCCTATGGGGTTGATGCACTGGTCGCGAACTTTGCTATTGTATCGTTACATGCGCCCTTTTGTTATTTCGTTGGGATCACCGCGATGGAGATCGCCAAAAGTGATGGAGACAGCATTGCGCAGGTCGCGTTGAACGTGGGCAAATCCATGATGAAGAATGCGCTTTTCATCGCGATTTTGCTGGGCCTGTTGGTCAATATTTCTGATGTTGCTTTGCCCAAGGCGTTTTTAGATGGCACAAACATGGTGGCAAAGACCGCCCTGCCCGCCGCACTTTTTGGCATGGGCGGTGTATTGTATCAGTATCGCCCTGAGGGGGATTTCGGCGCAATCGCATGGGTTGTTGGCATTTCCCTATTGGTGCATCCTGCAATCGTATGGAGCCTTGGACAGATCTGGGACCTGAGTATTTCTGAACTTCGATCCGCCGTTTTAACCAGCGCAATGGCGCCAGGCATCAACTGTTATATTTTTGCAAGCATGTACAATCGCGCGAAACGTGTGGCGGCATCGGGCGTGTTAATCGCAACCGCACTGTCCGTTCTAACGATTTGGTGTTGGTTACAAATTTTACCCTAGTAGGCTGTTCGCCTTCAGCCTCCTTAACCACAAAAAAATACCCCGCCGATTGAAGGATCAGCGGGTCCTCAGATGTCAGTTTTGCGAATGAAACCGATTATGAGAGATGCGGGAAGTAATCCTCACATGTGCCTTCGCGATACACATCCGCTGTACAGCAATGCAGGCCTCCGCCAAACGCATAGGCATCCCGCAGATCAACCTCGACAACTTCCATGCCTAATTTGTCCATTTGCTCTGCCTGATAAACTTCAGACTTTTCTACGCACACTGTTTTTGGGTCCAGCACCAAAACATTCATGCTCAGCCAGACAGAGGAATAGCATAAAGGGGGTGGCGCGTTGTGCGCAGGTTGCGCCGCATCAACGATTTCCCATCCGTTGTCCAAGAACATTTTGCGTTGTTCATCT
>JAKMGV010000237.1 GCA_022424725.1 Paracoccaceae bacterium | reverse complement strand
CCATCGGTTCACCACCCTCTGTTGTCAATGCGGTCGTAGACGCGTTGCAATCAGCGGGTCATAATGTAACTCATATCGATATGCCTGTATCACCTTCGCGTGTTTGGGCAGCGATGAACAGCTAATCAGAGGCAAACAAGATGTATAACTTTGATTTCGAAAAACCTTCGACAATTGCGGATGCAGTAGCTGCAATGGCCGCAGATGAGGCACAAGCGCTGGGTGGGGGTCAAACATTGATCCCTACGCTAAAGCAGCGTTTGGCCAGCCCTTCAAAATTGGTAAGCCTCTCTGGGATTGCCGAAATGAAGGGTGTTTGCGAAGCTGATGGGGGCATTTCCGTTGGTGGTGCAACAACGCACGCAACCGTAGCGGCAGAAGCGGGCGCATATCCTGCACTTGCCGCGCTTGCGTCAAACATTGGCGATCCAGCTGTCCGTAATCGTGGAACAATCGGCGGATCATTGGCCAATAATGACCCTGCGGCGTGTTACCCATCTGCAGCCTTGGCATCAGGTGCAACAATCGAGACGAACTCTCGAGAGATTTCTGCAGATGATTACTTCCAGGGTATGTTCACAACGGCACTAGAAGAGGGAGAGATCATCACAAACGTTCGCTTCCCAATTCCAGAAGCGGCCAGCTATCAAAAATTTGAACAACCAGCGTCACGTTTTGCTATGGTTGGTGTTTTTGTTGCGAAATACGCGGACGGTGTTCGTGTCGCTGTGACTGGTGCATCAGAGGAGGGCGTTTTTCGTTGGACAGAAGCAGAAGAGGCGCTTAACGGCAACTTTTCTGCAGATGCTGTCGAAGGACTGTCAGTCTCGGGCGATGGCATGATCAATGATCTGCATGGTTCTGGCGATTATCGTGCACACCTTGTTAAGGTGCTAACAAAGCGTGCAGTTGCAGCAGCAAGCTAAGGTTCGGATAATTATAATAATGCGGCCGCTGAATGTTCAGTGGCCGTTTTTGTTTAGGCAGAAAACGATTTTCTGATCGCGTCCATGTTTTGCCCGTACACCACGGGGTTATCTACGGATCCGCCTTTGAATACGGCTGATCCAGCAACCAAAACATCTGCGCCGGCCTCGACCAATTTCGGTGCAGTTTTTGGGTCTACACCGCCGTCAATTTCAATATGAACAGGACGATCACCGATCATGCTGCGCAGTGCGCGCACTTTATCCGTCATATCGATAAATTTTTGACCACCAAATCCCGGGTTTACGGTCATCACGCAAATCAGATCGACCATGTCTAGCAAATGTTGAACAGATTCTGCTGGTGTTCCGGGGTTTAATGCGACACCAGCCTTCATCCCTGCCGCTTTAATTGCCTGAACCGTACGATGAATATGCGGCCCTGCCTCAATATGCGCGGTCAGGACATCAGCGCCAGCGTCAGCATAGGCATCAATATATTGGTCCACTGGGGCAATCATCAAGTGAACGTCCATCACTGTTTTCACATGAGGACGGAATGCTTTTACCGCAGGCGGACCGAAGGTCAGGTTAGGAACAAAATGTCCATCCATGACATCTACGTGAACCCAATCCGCACCTTGATCTTCGATTGCACGGATTTCAGCACCGAAATTTGCAAAATCTGCTGACAAAATTGATGGGGCAATTTTAACTGAACGATCAAATGCCATGATGCACTCCAACTGGTGATTTTTTGTGTGCATAATAGGCTTATCCCTCGATGTCGAGTGCGTGCGTAGTGTCGAAAGATAAACTTGGATTGTCCTTCGTGCATTTTCAAATTATAGCATGCCCAACATTTATTGGGAGAATCCGACATGTCGAACGAACAATTGGAAGTAGCAATTGAATCCGCATGGGAAAATCGCGACGCGATTACACCTGCCACGCAGGGTGAAACACGTGAAGCCATTGAAGATACATTGAATGCGCTGGACAGCGGTTCATTGCGTGTTGCACAAAAAATAGATGACGGTTCATGGCACGTGAATCAGTGGGCCAAAAAGGCGGTTTTGTTGGGTTTCCGTATCAAAGACATGGAAATTCAAACTGGCGGACCACAAGGCAGTGGCTGGTGGGATAAGGTTGATAGCAAATTTGTGGGTTGGGGTGAAAACCAATGGAAAGCCGCAGGTTTTCGCGCGGTACCAAATTGCGTTGTTCGCAAATCCGCATTTATCGCACCTGGCGTTGTTTTGATGCCGTCTTTTGTGAATCTTGGCGCTTATGTGGACGAAGGAACCATGGTTGATACTTGGGCAACTGTTGGATCATGCGCACAGATTGGTAAAAATGTGCACTTATCTGGCGGTGTTGGCATCGGTGGTGTACTTGAGCCTATGCAAGCTGGGCCAACAATTATCGAAGACAACTGTTTTATCGGTGCGCGTTCAGAAGTTGTTGAAGGCTGTATCGTTCGCGAAGGTTCTGTTTTGGGAATGGGTGTTTACATCGGCAAATCAACCAAGATCGTTGATCGTGAGACGGGTGAAGTGATGTATGGTGAGGTTCCACCATATTCAGTTGTGGTATCCGGTTCGATGCCATCAAAGAACGGAATTAACCTGTACTGCGCCGTGATTGTGAAACGCGTAGACGAACAAACACGCAGTAAAACAGGTATCAACGAACTGTTACGCGACTGATATTTGGCTTGCAGGTTGGATAAAAAATCCGCAAAACGCATTATCAATATTAGAAATTAAAAGGCGCCCAGTGATGGACGCCTTTTAATTTTAGTCGACTACGCGTACCGCGCCTTGGGCCGCGGAGGTTGTCAGCGCCGCATACGCCTTTAGCGCAGTTGTCACTTTGCGTTTACGTGGCTTTGATGGTTTCCATCCGTGCGCCTCTTTCGCGGCGCGGCGCTCTGCCATAACTTCGTCTGAAATAACTAAGTTGATCGTGCGGTTTGGAATATCGATTTCGATAGTGTCTCCGTGTTCCACCAATGCAATCGCGCCACCTTCGGCTGCCTCGGGCGAGACGTGACCAATCGACAAACCAGACGTGCCGCCAGAGAAACGTCCATCT
>JAKMGV010000236.1 GCA_022424725.1 Paracoccaceae bacterium | reverse complement strand
TCGGTATCGTGTCGGTATAACGTCGGTGCGAATCTTACTTAATCGTTAACTAACATATACCCCGCACCGCGCACGGTTTGAAGGTAACGCGGTTCTTTCGGGTTGGCTTCTAATTTACGACGCAGCCGCGTAATTTGAACATCAATCGCGCGGTCTTGGGCTTGGCTGTCATCACGACCCAATTCGGACACCAACTGCGCGCGGGACACAGGCTCATTCACGGACCCTGCAAAAATCTTCATCAACTGCTGCTCTGTGCCTGTCAGTCGCACCAGTTGGTCACCCTGCCACAGTTCACCGCGTGAAATGTCATATCGACAAATCCCCAGGTGCAAAATTGTTGGTGTGACTTGGGAAATTTTTGGTTCGGGCACACGGCGCAGAATGGCATTGATACGCAACAACAATTCCTTCGGCTCAAAGGGTTTGGCCAAATAATCATCTGCACCCGCCTCAAGCCCAACAATGCGATCCTCTGTTTCGCCCTTTGCGGTCAGCAATAAAATGGGCGTCTGACGGGTTTCGCGGATGTGTTTTGTCAGGCTTACACCATCTTCACCCGGCATCATGACGTCCAAAACGATCATGTCGAAATCCAAGCCGGACAGGATTTTTCGGGCATGCGTGGCATCCCGTGCGGCGCTGACCAAAAATCCATTGCGCAACAAAAATTGCTTTAGAAGCGACCTGATACGTTCATCATCATCAACAATAAGAAGGTGCGCGTTCATTTATCCATCCCTTCATTGTCGCGCAATTTCCAATAGGCGCGCTTCATCTCTGGGTCCATCATCGCCTCTAACACTTGACGAAACCCAGAAACGGCATCCGCGCCCACATCGCGATAAGCACTGCGCATGCGCGCGCGTTGGGCGTTTGACAATTCTTGTTCCAGGGATTGTCCCGTTTCGGTCAAATATAAATGCCGTTCACGACGATCCTTTTGACCAACCTGCACTTCGACCAATCCATCTTCGATCAGGGATCGAAGAACACGGTTCAGAGATTGTTTGGTAACACCCAAGATATGCAACAGATTATTCACCGTCGTCCCAGGCACACAATTTATAAAGTGGATGGCGCGATGGTGGGCGCGACCGTACCCATGTTTGTCCAAAATACGATCTGGATCGGCGGTAAAGCCACGATAGGCGAAAAACATCGCTTCGATCCCCTGACGCAGCTGCTCGTCAGTTAAAAATAACAGGGCCTCGCCCGTGGAACGATTAGAGATCGCCATATTCAGCATCCTTTTTACTCAGGTCCATTTTATGTCAGTGTTGTTGACATTCCAAGTCCGAACTGGTAGCGACTCTCAGTTTTTGCGCAATATTATGACCGAAACGGACATAGTTTGTGAAAGATTACGAAAGATTGACCCACGAAACACAGCAAGAGGATATGACGATGGCTGGCAGTTATGAAGATCGCGATGGCAAAATTTGGCTTGATGGTCAATTGGTTGAGTGGCGCGATGCGCAGGTCCACATCCTGACGCATGCAATGCACTATGCCAGCTCTGTGTTTGAAGGCGAGCGTTGTTACGAAGGCAAAATCTTTAAAAGCCGCGAACATTCAGAGCGACTCATCAAATCTGGTCAACTGGTTGATTTCGAAATTCCATACACCGTTGATGAGATCGAGGCCGCAAAACAAGCAGCACTTGATGCCAATGGGCTAAAGGATGCCTATGTCCGTGCGGTTGCATGGCGCGGCGCGGGCAATGATATGGGTGTCGCATCCCGTGGAAACCCCGTTCGTATGGCTGTGGCCGTTTGGGCCTGGGGCAATTATTATGGTGACGCCAAAATGAAGGGTGCGAAATTGGACATCGCGAAATGGCGCCGTCCAGATCCCGCAACCGCCCCATCACAAGCCAAGGCAGCAGGTCTATATATGATCGCAACCATGTCCAAACATGCTGCAGAAGACAAAGGGTGTTCTGACGCGATGATGTTTGATTACCGTGGATATATTGCCGAGGCGACAGGCGCGAACATCTTTTTCGTAAAAGATGGAGAGGTGCACACGCCAACGCCGGATGCATTCCTTAATGGGATCACCCGTCAAACCGTGATCGACATGCTGAAAGAAAAAGGCATCAAGGTAAACGAACGCCACATCATGCCAGAAGAGTTAGAAAGCTTTGAACAATGCTGGCTGACTGGGACAGCAGCCGAGGTGACGCCCGTTGGTCAAATCGGCGATTATAATTTCGAGGTTGGCGCACTGACCCGCGATATTTCCGAAAGTTATGAAAAGCTGGTTCGCAGCTAATGTGACCTAGGTTGCAGATGAGCAGTTTACGCGCAACACAATATCCAGAGTGCGTGATACATGCAGCAGCGGTTAAGCATACGCCCGTGGGCGGTTAACAGGGCTGAATGAAATGAAGCCCCCGCCCTTCGGGACGGGCGCGGGCTGGATCATACGCGATTAGTCTTCGCTACGCTGCGACCGCGCATGATCGAGGTTAATAAAGAAACAAAGAGCCTGCGGTCCTTTAGTTCATTTCACGCAGCCACACTGGGCTAGGGACTTTGTAGTTTCATTTGCCCAACTCGTTTAAGGATCAAAAAGCTCCAAACCGGTCCTGAATGTCCTTTAGGTCTGGAATAACGTCCGCTGTACCCTGACGCGAGACCATGATGGATGCGGCCTGTGACGCTAGGCGGATCGCCTGTTCCATCGGCATTCCACGATCCAGCCCCGCCAAAATATAGCCCGTAAACGTGTCCCCAGCGCCCGTTGTATCAACCACATCTGTCGGGATCGCGGGATAGTCATTGACGCGGCCGTTTTCATTATCAAACCAACGGCACCCATCGGCCCCAAGGGTGACGATAACATCGTGAACATCCAGCTGATCAGGACGCAGACCCAGCGCGTTCGTTAATTGATCGGCCTCAATCTGGTTCATGATCAGCATATCAATATACGGCAAAACGGCCTGAACCGCCCCCGCATCAAATGGGGCCGCGGCATAGGCCACGCGCAACCCCAACCGTTTTGCCATTTCACAAG
>JAKMGV010000235.1 GCA_022424725.1 Paracoccaceae bacterium | reverse complement strand
GCTCCAAGCCGACCGCGGGTGGCGGCGAAGACGCCGCCCGTTTTGTCGTAGGCAAATCTACGGTTTGACCGGAGCGGTCGGCGTCTGCCAATCCAACGATTGGCGTGGAACAGAACTATAACTACCGCTTTTCGTTGCTGTATTTCTTTAACTCTGCCCGCGCGACTTGGCGGCGGTGGACGGCGTCGGGGCCATCGGCGAAACGCAGGGTACGAACGTGGGTCCACATATGGGCCAGGTCCGTATCCTGTGAAATCCCCGCGGCACCGTGAAGTTGCATCGCCTCATCAATCACCTTGCCCGCCATCAAGGGCGCAACAACCTTAATCTTGGAAATCCAAGGCTGCGCTGCGCGCACGCCTGCGGTGTCCATCATATAGGCCGCCTTGAGGCACAGCAAACGGGCCATTTCAATTTCCATACGTGCATTTGCGATGATGTCGTAATTCGCACCCAGTTCGATGATTTGTTTTCCAAATGCCTCGCGGGCAAGACCGCGTTTGCACATCATTTCCAATGCCTTTTCCGCCTGTCCAATCGCACGCATGCAATGGTGAATGCGCCCCGGTCCAAGGCGCCCTTGGGCAACCTCAAACCCGCGTCCTTCGCCCAAAACGACCGCACTGGCGGGGAGGCGAACGTTGGTAAAGCGCAGGTGCATATGCCCATGGGGCGCATCATCATGGCCGAACACCTGCATGGGGCGCAAAATTTCGATGCCCGGTGTGTCAGCATCCATAACGAACATGGTGTGACGGCTGTGTTTTGGCGCTTCAGGGTCGCTACAGGCCATAACGATATATAGCGCACAACGGGGGTCACCCGACCCCGAAATCCACCATTTTTCACCGTTTAGAACCCACTCATCCCCGTCCTTCTTCGCCTCAAAACTTAGCTGGGCCGCGTCCGAGGATGCTGTATTTGGTTCAGTCATCACATAGGCCGAGCGGATTTTGCCATCAAGCAGGTCATTCAACCAGCGGTCTTTATGCTCTTGGGTTCCATAGCGCTCTAACACTTCCATATTGCCCGTGTCAGGGGCATTACAATTGAACACCTCGGCTGCGATGCCGACCTTGCCCATTTCTTCGGCCAAATAGGCGTATTCGACGGTACTCAGCCCGTATCCACGTTCACTGTCGGTAAGCCAGAAATTCCAAAGCCCCCGTTTGCGCGCCAAGGATTTTAGCCCATCCAAAATTTCCAACTGACGATCGGTATGTTTGAAACGATCCCCCGTGGGGTGCGTACCAACAAGCGCGTGATATTCAGCGTCCAGCGGCGCAATATCGTTTTCCACCATATCGCGAACCGCTTTGATCAGTGGTGCAACACGTTCGCTAATCCCAAGATCCATTTTAAACCTCTTACTCTGGCAACTGATAATCGGCAAATTGACGGCGCAGGGTCAGTTTTGAAACCTTGCCCGTCGCGGTCAGTGGCAATGCATCCACAAATTCGATGGTATCGGGCAATTGCCATTTGGCCACGTGTTTCAACAGCATCTCGTCAATCTCTGACTTGCTGACGCGGGCCTCGCCATTGGGAACCACAACCAAGATCGGGCGTTCATCCCATTTTGGATGGGGTACGGCGATCACAGCGCAACTGGCCACATCGGGATGTCCCATGACCACGTTTTCCAAATCAATGGAACTAATCCATTCGCCGCCTGATTTAATCAAATCTTTTGCGCGGTCTTGGATCATCAAATATCCATCCGCACTAATCGACGCGATATCGCCCGTTCCGAACCACCCATCTCTGTCCATGGCATCTGCGGTGGCTTCTTCGTTATTGAAATACCCACTGATCACATTGTTGCCGCGAACATAAAGTTCACCAACCGCTTTGCCATCATGGGGTTGTGGAACGCCATCTTCGTCTACAATTTTCAATTCAACCCCATGCACACGACGCCCCTGCAATTGTTGCAGGTCCAAACGTTCTTCCAATGTGGCGCTGGCGGCAAATGATACTGGCAGGTTGCCCTGGGTTCCAATTGGGCTCATCTCGGTCATGCCCCAAGCGTGGCAAACGGAAACGCCTGACTTTTCAAATCCTTCGATCATCGAACGCGGCGCGGCCGATCCGCCCACGACAACGTTGCTAAATCCATCGGGGTTGCGCCCCTGATTGGCAATTTCGCCCGCCAATCCCTGCCAAACAGTGGGAACGCCCCATGCGGACGATACCTTTTCCGCGTCCATAAGTTTGAACAGGGATGCCCCATCCAATGCACCGCCCGGGAAAATCAAGGACGCGCCAACCATAGGCGCGGTATATGGAAGCCCCCATGCATTCACGTGGAAAAGCGGCACCACGGGCAGCACACGCGCGCCTTCGGACAACATCGCGCCCACGCCTACAACCACGGAATAGGCATGCAATACGGTTGAGCGATGGGAATAAAGCGCCCCTTTCGGGTTTCCTGTGGTGCCAGATGTATAACATAGGCCTGCTGCTGTATCCTCTGGCAATTCAGGCCAATCGAAATTAGCCGACCGTGGTGCAAGTAAATCTTCGTAACATCCCAATGGCAGATCACTTTCAGGCATGTGATCCGCGTTTGTCATCACAATGATTTTCAAATCGCTTGGAAGTTGATCCCGAATGGCGGCAATCACAGGAACAAAAGTTATGTCGACAAAAATGACGCGATCTTCGGCGTGTTGAATGATATAGACCATCTGTTCCGCGCTAAGGCGTGGATTAATCGTGTGACACACGGCCCCCATCCCACTGACCGCATAATAGAGTTCAAAGTGGCGATACCCATTCCATGCCAACGTGGCGACACGATCCCCTTGTTTAATTCCCATGTCCTGCAATGCATTGGCCAACTGTCCCACACGTGCGTAGGCATCAGGATAGGTATAGCGATGCATGTCTCCTTCGGTACGTACAGAAACGATTTCAGCAGTTTTGTGAATTTCCGCCGCAAAACGCAGGATTTCGATAATCGATAGCGGTCGATGCATCATTTGGCCCAGCATCGCAGTCTCCCATGGTGTTATTGTTTTTGTGATATGAAAATGTT
>JAKMGV010000234.1 GCA_022424725.1 Paracoccaceae bacterium | reverse complement strand
CATGAATGGCAGCGCGTTGGGATTAAATTTCGCTATTGGATCGGTTGCGGGCGTGCTGGCAGGTGCGTTTTTGGGATCAATGGTAAAGGGCCATTTCCGCTGGGAGGCCTGCGAAGACCCCCGCGAATTGCGCCGCCAAATCATAGGCGCCGCCATCATGGGTGTTGGCGCGATTTTGGCCTTTGGATGTTCCGTCGGCCAAGGCATCACCGCCTTTAGCCTTCTTGCCTATTCTGGTCCTGTGACGTTTGCAGCGATCTTTTTGGGGGCACGCATTGGCCTAAAACAGTTGATCGAAGGATTTGTGCACGCCTAATCCTGATAATCTGCCAAACGTGCAACATAGCGGGCAAGTGTATCAATCTCTAGGTTGATCGCATCACCAACCTGCATGTCGCCCCATGTGGTAACGGTTTTTGTGTGTGGAACTAGATTAATCCCAAATGTCTGTTTTTCGACATCATTCACTGTCAATGATGTGCCATTTAGCGCAACTGATCCTTTGGGCGCGATAAATCTTGCAAGGGCATCTGGTGCCCTAATCACCAAACGGGTGCTGTCACCTTCGTCGCGCATTTCAATCAGTTCCGCGACACCATCGACGTGCCCTGAAACGATATGTCCGCCCAATTCGTCGCCCACTTTCAACGAGCGTTCTAGATTCACTCGTTTCCCAACAGGCCAGCCATCTGCACCACCAATGTTGGTTTTTGATAGCGTTTCGGCACTGATGTCGACATCAAACCAGTCTGAGCCCAAATCAATGGCCGTCAGACACACACCATCGCAGGCAATCGATGCACCAATATCAATTCCAGACGTGTCATAGGCCGTTTTGATCCGCGCGCGTAAATCACCGCGTTGTTCAGTTTCGACGACAACGCCAACATCTGTGATAATACCAGTAAACATGTTTACCCAACTCTCCTTTGGTGATTAGTCGACCTACGCAGTAAATAACTGAGTTTGTGCCATTGTCAGTGGCCAATGTCCAGATCACGTAGTGTAACTAAGATGATTCGAGCAGTTCTGTTTTCGTAAATATGATATTGTCGATACTTAGATACTGTACGTGATGAAACCGAATATTGCCCAGACAAAAGACATAAATCATTCGCTTAATTCAAGATAGGATCAAACCCCATCAGATAAGCAAGTGGCGCATGATCATCCGTTAATAGCTTTGGGCTTTTGCGCTCAATTATTGAAGTTATGAATGTGTCATCCAATACACTAAATCGAGTGTATTCCGGAACTCTTAATCGGATTGAATTGAAATCACTTTTTTCGTTAGATGCCAAAAATACAAAGACTCTGCGTTCTCCTTTTTGCGGTGAACTCGCCTCTGTCCAAACTTCAACATTTTTAAAGACCGATTGAAGACTAACAACGACAGCAGAGAACGCATCTAATCGCTCGACATTATCCATGAAATTCATCAAGAAAACACCATCTGTCGTCAATCGTTGACTTACTAAGTTAAAAAATTCGACGGTTATAAGATGTTCAGGCACCGCTATATCAGTGAAGGCATCACCAATTATCACATCATATTTTATGTTTTCCCGCTGAAGCAACAAACGCGCATCTTCATGCTCGATACGTATCGCTTCCTTATTAAGCCAAAAATTTTCTGTTGCAACTTCGGTGACTACGGGATCGATTTCAGCGACGGTGATGTTACTAAACCCTCGATCATACCACGCTCTTGGTATAGAGTACGTTCCTCCACCAATGTGAAAAGAATTGAAGGTGCTTTTTGCTTTCATTCTTTCCCGCGCCAAACCATCTAGCAACGCAGCGTGAGGTGTGTACATGACACGTGGTTTTTTCAAATTGCTTATCCCATGTGCCAGATGATCAATCACCATCAATTTTGTTTCACTTGGTCGTAAGGGATCCAAATCTACTACACGAATACAAAAGTACTCACTTTCATGATCACAAACCTGGGGTTGATCAAGTACATACAAACTAGTCAAAAACAATATAGCAGCACCCGGCAGGGTGACGACTAATTGATGCATTTGCCCCTTACCCAACCAAAAACACAGAATGCCAGAGGCGATGTAAACAACTGATACTAAAATCAGTGTAGAGGTTGAGCCAAGATGTGGAATAAGTAGAAAACCAGCGGCTACAGTTCCAATTATCGCACCAAATGCACCCACGGCATACATTGAACCCAGCGCATATTCCGAATTATCGCGACCGCGCATAGCAGCTACTGTCAAAATTGGTGCAGGTATGCCAGCAAGAACAGATGGAAGAAAGAAAGCGCACATGGTTATGAGTGAGATTGCTACCAAAGGTTCGGATGTATTTGAAATAATGGGAGTAGCCAAAAGTCTAAGCATCAATCCTGCGCACGCCGTGGACATCGCTGCGAACATCATAACTCCGCCCGAAACTCTCAGTGCAGTCGTAATTTTTGACGTAGCTATTTTGCCGCCAATCCAATTTCCAATTGAAAACCCGGCAAGAACAACTGCGATGATTGCGGTCCATGTATACAAACTCATTCCCACATATGGAGCAATCATTCTGCCAGCCACGATTTCTACCACCATGCTAGAAGCAGAAATCACGCCTTGTAAAATTATCAAAACAAATAGTGGATATAATTTTTCTTGATCATCTTTGTTCAACGCAATGCTAGCCAAATTCACAACCCGATCTTTTAGAAAAGCAGCCAAAATTTAATTATGTATACAAAACATAAAGCTCACGTATGTGTAATAGAGATTTGCATTAAAGAAAACCTGCGATAAACAGGACAGACATTGATATCGACTGTTGGCATTTGATTTATTTGTGCACTTTCGACCACGTATGAAGGATATCACCTCCAACAGCTTGTAATGATTTGAGCTCGTATTCAGGCGCCTCAGATAGTCTACCAAATCCCAGTGCGCCAATCGCGGGTTGCCCTTCGGCACCGATGATGACACCTGCCTGAAATCCGACCAAATGATCCACGACGTCAGCTAACAATAGGGACGCCGCCAGTGTTCCGCCCCCCTCACAAAAGATCCGGGTCAAACCACGTT
>JAKMGV010000233.1 GCA_022424725.1 Paracoccaceae bacterium | reverse complement strand
GGGATTGAAAACCCCTCATCATTGATGATCACGGTCATGTCATATCCTCTGCAGGTATTGGTAATTTTGTTTCGAAATGTATGCCGCATTCGGTTTTTGCGCACCCTTGCCAACGACCTGATAGCACCTCGTCGTTTGTCCCAACTGGAACTGTGCAGGGCTTGCATCCAATTGATGGATAGCCATTCGAAACAAGGGGATGGGGCGGCAAATTATTTGCGGCAAAATATTCAGCGACATCTTCAGCGCGCCAATGCGCCAGCGGGTTGATTTTGAATTTATCGTTCGTCGCATCGTATTCGAAAAACTCAAGCTCTGCGCGTTTGTTTCCGTGATACCGTTTGCGTCCAGTGATCCAGCTATCATAGGGAACAAGGGCCTTTTTCAACACGGATGTTTTGCGCAAATGACAGCAGGTGTCAGGCGTATCCTTATGTAATGTGTTGTTTGGATCATGTTTTGCGATTGTGGCGGGGTCCGCCCGCAAAATGCGCAAATTTTTCAGGCCCAGCTGTTCTGCCAAATCTGATTGATAGATTAGCGTTTCCACAAATAACATGTTCGTATCTATGAATAAAACGGGTGTATTAGGTCGTGTAATTGCGATTATATGCAGCAAGGCCGCGCTTTCCGTGCCAAAGCTTGACACCATCGCAACTTGACCCAACACGCCATGCTTTAACACCGCGTCAATCACATGGGTCGCCCCATGATGACGGAATTGGTTGTTCAGGTCATTAACCAGCAGCTGTTTCTCACTAGGCAGCATTGGCATGCACCTTTGATTGCTCGGTTTCATAAAGGGCTACTTTGAATGGACCAAGGCCAAGGCGGCGATAACACTCCAAAAATGTTTCACTTGGGGCAAGACGTTCGTTCAGATAGAAATGGATCAACCGTTCAATTGCGGGGATCACCTCATCCGCGCCAAAGCCAGGGCCCGCACGTTCGCCAATAGCGGGGGTTTCTGTCCCATCCCCCCCAAGCGTGATCTGGTAATTTTCCACGCCCGCGCGATCCAATCCCAAAATTCCAATGTGCCCCACGTGATGGTGGCCACAGGCATTGATGCAGCCAGAGATTTTGATTTTTAGCGGACCAATGTCGTGTTCCAGTTTTAGGGTATCAAAATGCGTGGCGATATCTTGTGCGATGGGGATGGAACGCGCTGTCGCCAATGCGCAATAATCCATGCCAGGACAGGCGATAATATCGGAAATCAATCCAATATTTGCGGTGGCAAGCCCGATGGATCGCAATGCATCATAGACGTCGGGCAAATGCGCTTTGTTCACATGGGGCAGCACCATATTTTGTTCATGACTGATGCGCAACTCGTCATGTGAATAGGCTTCAGCCAAATCTGCAATGCTGCGCATTTGTGCGCTGCTTGCATCACCTGGCGTTTCACCGTGCGCTTTCAATGAAATCGTTGCGATTGCGTAATCGGCCTGCCTGTGCGCCGTGACATTTGTATCCACCCAAGAGCGGAAATTTGGATCCCCTTGGTAACGCGCATCGAACGCAGACAGGTCAAAACGTTGAAATTTGGGTGCGGCAAAAGCGTCAGATATTTCTGACAAAAGTGTCTGATCAAATCCCTGAAAACTGGGGCGGATCAGGGCAAAACGTTCGTCGACAAGGCGCGAAAATTCGTCAAGTCCGTTTTCATGGATCGTAATCTTGATCCGCGCCTTATATTTGTTGTCGCGACGACCCAACAGGTTCCAAACACTGACCACGGATTCAAGATATGGCAGCATGTCATCCATCGCCACGAATTCACGGATCACCTTGCCAATCATAGGGGTACGGCCCAAGCCACCGCCGATTATGACCCGCATGCCCAGTTTGCCATTTTTTTCCACAATTTGCAGGCCGATATCATGGGCGTGAATAACCGCGCGGTCTTGTTTCGCGCCTGTTACGGCCACCTTGAATTTTCGGGGTAGGAATTGGAACTCTGGATGATCGGTTGACCACTGACGGATCAATTCCGCGTAAATGCGTGGGTCTGCGATTTCATCCGCAGCAGCCCCTGCAAAATGATCGGCCGTGACATTTCGGATTGTGTTACCACTGGTTTGTATCGCGTGCATTTCAACCTCGGCCAAGGCATCAAGGATATCGGGCACATCCTGCAATTTGGGCCAGTTGAATTGAATGTTCTGGCGGGTTGTGAAATGGCTATATCCCTTATCCCAACGATCCGCAATCATTGCCAATTGCCGCATTTGCGCACTGTTTAATGTGCCATAGGGGATCGCCACGCGTAACATATAGGCGTGTAATTGCAGGTATAAACCATTCATCAACCGCAGGGGTTTAAATTCATCCTCACTTAACGCGCCTGAGATACGGCGGCTCACCTGTTCGCGAAACTGCGCATTGCGCGACGTGACAAAGGCGTGGTCGAAATCGTTATATTTATACATGGGTCTGTTCCTGTTTGCCGTGGGCATAATTCGACGGGCCCTTGGTGCGGAATTCCTCGCGGAAATGGGTTGGTGCGTGTCCATTCTTGATGTGTTGAATGGGCATCAAATATGCGCCAACAATGACGTTAGCCTGCGCCATGGCCTCAATCAGACGAACTTGCGCGATCGCCTCATCACTGAACACTTCGGCCTGTTGAATATCGCGCGTCCATGTGTCTGCGGCGGTGAAATAAACCACGTCCCCTTCTAATAGGGCATTTGCGGTGATGATCTGATCAAAATTTGGGCGGGGCATTATGCAAATTCTATCTTTTGTGGGTGTGAAAGGGATTTGGCCTGACGCGGTGCCAGTCCGTAAAATATCAATGCAGGGCCCGTCACATCGTTTGACTGCAATGTTTCGACCAAATCGCCGAGGTTCGTTTCCAAAATTCGCATGTCAGTGCGGGACGCATTTTCAACGATGCTGATGTCTGTTTGTGGAGAAGCGCCAAACATCAACAAACGCCCCTGAACAAAGCGCGCCGATTTTTTGCCCATGTAAATGGCTGCAACCTCGTTTGGTTTTGCAAGGCTTTCCCAATCGTGATCGGCAAATCCCTTCATATCGTGGCC
>JAKMGV010000232.1 GCA_022424725.1 Paracoccaceae bacterium | reverse complement strand
TTGTGATCTATTCACTTCTTGCTGGTAAGCGTAACACAGCAGCGAACCCATGGAATGAGTATGCAGATACACTGGAGTGGACATTGCCTTCACCACCCCCAGAGCATACATTCGAAATTCTTCCAAAGCAGGAAGATTGGGATAAGCAACCCTCTCACTAAGGGCACTGCAAACGAATAAAAAACCCCCGCATCAGCGGGGGTTTTTTGTTTCTTAGGGATGTGGGATTAGCCGAGCATCGCTTGGATATCAGCGATGTACTGTGTGGCCACATTTAAACCCTCTGTTCGCGCTTGATTGCGCGCCTCAATCCGCCGCGTCCCAGGAAGCCGTGCACCAGGAGTTTCAGCAATATCATTCAACAACGCTTCAATCCGGGCCGTGAACCCGCTGATGTCATTGGGCTTGATCGCGATCAGAAATTGACCGGCATTCGCCGATGGACCAGATGACGCAAAAAACGATGGCATATCGGCTGATGTGTGCGCCCCCGTCAAACTAGCCGCCAAAATTTCGACCATCAATGCAAGCGCGGTGCCCTTTGCCTCCCCAATCGGAACCATTGTTCCCCCATCCAATGCAGCGTGTGGGTCCGTCGTTGATTGCCCATTTTTATCCAACGCCCAGCCCTCGGGGATTGATTGGCCCGTTTTCTTGGCATTCATCACCTTGCCACGCGCAACGACGGACAGGGATAAATCAATGACCAATGGATCCTGACCCGCGCGCGGTGCTGCAAATGCAATGGGGTTCGTCCCGTATAGCGGTCTGTTCCCCCCCCATGGCGCGATCGCCGCAGGTGTGTTTGCCACCATAATCCCGATCAAACCCTGCATGGCCAGCTTTTCCACATGGCTGGCAAGCGTGCCACAGTGATTTGATTGGGACACCGCAATTGCCACGCATCCTGTTGTCGCCGCCATCTGAACCGCCTGTTCAATTGCAAACTCCAATGCGGGATAGGCAAAACCATTATCTGCCGACACATGTAGATAACTTGGAGATTGTGATATCACAGCAAGAGCAGCATTTGCGTTTATCTTACCGCTTTTCATTTGTGCGATATAGTCGCCAACACGGGAAAACCCGTGTCCCACCTGCCCTTCGGCCTCTGCCATGACCAGCGCACGTGCAACGCTCTGTGCGCTCTGCTCATTCAAACCACTTGCGACGAATGCATTTTGCACCAATTCCAATGCGGCATCGATGCCTATGTTCGTTTTATCCTGCATCTGCTTTCCCACTGATTTCTGTTTCTGCCACCTTAGAAAGAGACAGCGAAAAACGCGACAAATTTCCATCTTTCCTTCGTGGAAATTGCACCTAATTAAATTGCACGAAGAGAGATTAGCAAAATGCCGTACGAGTGGACAAAGAAACCAAATAGTCAGACATCCGAACAATTGGATCTGTGGCCATTCAGTTCGCTGCCACATCGCGGCTTCGCAAGCTTTATCATGACAACCTTTGTTCTGATTACCTTGCCACTCTATGTCCTGATCGGAACGATCCTGTTTTGGGCGTTGCTGCCATTTTTGATGATCACGGTCGGGGCCATATATTTCGCAATTCGCAAAAATTTTCGGGACAGATCCATCATTGAACGACTGACCCTAGACACAGAACAATTCCATCTTCTGAGACAAGAGGCGAATGGTGAACAAAAGGATTGGGAATGCAATGCCTATTGGGCGCGCGTTCATATGCATGAAACGGGCGGACCTGTTCCACATTATGTCACCCTAAGTGGCAATGGACGCGAGGTGGAAATCGGCGCATTTCTTTCAGAAGATGAACGCGTCGAATTATTTTCCGAATTACAGGGACGCTTTAACGATTATCGAAACCGTTTAACTTGATAGCTTCGCTTTGACTTTGGCACCAACTGAACCGAAATCCGTTTGGCCTGTGTATTTGCTCTTAAGCTCGCCCATAACCTTACCCATGTCGCGAATAGATGCGGCACCTACCGTTGTAATGGCCGCGTCGATTGCTGTGTTCACTTCATCGTCATCCAACTGACGGGGCAGGAATTCTTCAATAACTGCGATTTCTTCTAACTCACGTTCGGCCAGATCGATACGTCCAGCCTCTTCATAGGTTTTTGCACTTTCACTGCGTTGGCGTGTCATTTTACCCAGAATCGCCAGTAACTCATCATCACCGACACCCTCATCATTGCCTTCAGCGCGCGCGGCAATATCGCGATCTTTGATCGCCGCACTAATAAGACGTAATGTCGACAGACGGTTAGCCGCCTTATCCTTCATCGCTTGCTTTGTTGCTGCCATGATTGATGCGCGCAAATCCATGATCCCACTCCTAGGAATTAGGGTTAAGTTAGGCTACGACACTACTCAAAACTTCGATTTTGGGCAAGCTGATATTCTCATCAATGCCTGCTTGACCCCAACCCAGCTTCACACTAGGTTGCCGCCAATTTGCACCCCAGAGAGTCGAGAGTATGGCATCAGAAACCGCACCAAAACCAACCGCATGTTTGGCACTAGCCGATGGAACATTATTTTATGGAAATGGATTTGGAGCGACGGGGCAAACAGTTGCCGAACTGTGTTTCAACACAGCCATGACGGGTTACCAAGAAATCATGACGGATCCGTCGTATGCGGGTCAGATCGTGACCTTCACATTTCCACACATTGGCAACACAGGCGTGACCGATGAGGACGATGAAACAGCCGATCCCGTGGCCGAGGGCATGGTGGTCAAATGGGACCCGACCGAGCCATCGAACTGGCGTGCCCAATCCCACCTGTCCGGTTGGTTGGCCCGTCGCGGTCGCATCGCCATCGGGGGCATTGATACGCGCCGCCTGACACGCGCGATCAGAATGCAGGGTGCACCACATTGCGCGTTGGCCCATGATCCAGAAGGCAACTTTGACACCGAAGCATTGGTTGCCGCCGCGAAATCATTTAGTGGCCTTGAAGGACTTGACCTGGCGAAGGATGTGACATGCGCGCAAAGTTATCAATGGAATGAAATGCGGTGGGCATGGCCCGATGGGTATCAGCCGCAAACAAATCCAAAACATAAAGTTGTTGCAT
>JAKMGV010000079.1 GCA_022424725.1 Paracoccaceae bacterium | reverse complement strand
GCTGGCTCTCTTTACCAAGCTGCCCGAGGTGGCGACGAAAGGCGCCGCCTGTCGGGCGGGCAGTGCCTTGCCAATCTGTTGATTGGCTGGGTGCGAAAAACCACTGCCTTTGGATCACATTGACAAATCGATTAACTAACTTGCATCCCCAATTTCACGCCGCAAACGCACGATTTGATCGGCGGCCGCTGCGGCCTCGGCCCCTTTTTTCACGAAGTGGTCTGCAAACTGTTTTGTGTGAAACTCGGTCTCTTGGAAATGATGGGGGGTAAGCGAAACGGACAGCACAGGGACCCCTGTTTCTAAACCCACGTTCATCAGGGCCTCAACCACAGTTTGGGCGACGAAATCGTGGCGATAAATCCCGCCGTCCACAACAAAAGCTGCGCAAACCACGGCATCATATTTGCCTGTTTTTGCCAATTCTTTTGCGATCAGCGGCATTTCAAATGCGCCCGGAACCTCGAAACTGACAACATCCGCATCGGGCAGGGCGGCACGAAACCCATCCAGAGATTTTGAAACAATGTTGGAATGCCATTTTGCTTGGACATAGGCGATTTGGGTGTGCATCATGAAATCTCCTTATTCACGCGTACTTCACCCAAGGCGATCACACGACAGCACACCGATCATGATCGGTGCATTGCGTCTTCTCTTTCATCCGGACTGTAACCGTCGGCCCAGGAATTGCACCTGATCTGCTGACCTCATCGCTGAGCGCTCGCGGGCTTGGGTTTCCCCTTACCGCCGGTGGGGAATTTCGCCCCGCCCTGAGAATTTTCGTGTGATACCAAATCACTGTCTAAGGTCAAGCTAGATTGTTTTGATCATAAAAATGATTGCCATGAAGGCCTTGGGTAGGCTTAGTAAGTGCATCAGGATTCATGCATGAGCGGGACAAAGAGATGAACGATAAACCACAAGACGCAGAGGCACGGCGCAAGGTAAAGCCCGTGATTTGTTATCCAAACGAAACCCTGCCTGTTCCTGATTTGAACAGATATCGCGCGGCGCGACAGGGGGCAGAGAAGGTGGATGAAATTCTGGTGCCTGCGCGGGATGCGCGCACATTTCGCGCTGATGCAGGACAGTTTTTTCGCATTTCTTCGGTCGAGGGGCCGCAGGTGGGCGACCTGAACCTGTTTCATGCAACAAATCTGAACGAACGGTTTTATTCGGGTAAAACCCGCGCTCTTCATGGCACGCACATCACAACAGGGGAACGCATGTGGTCGTCCTTTCCTTATTTGCGTCCTATGGCGACGATTGTGGACGATACGCTCAATTGGTACGGCATGGATGAATACGGCGGATCAGTGCATGATGTGATTGGAACGCGCTGTGACCCCTATACGGGGAATTTGTTGTCAGGGGATCAGTATCACCATTGTTGCCATTCCAACCTGACCCGTGCGATGGCGGATCATATGCAAGGTCCTCTTCAGGATGCAGAAGTGCATGTGCATGATGTTCTGAACGTTTTTATGTGCACAGGCTTCACGCGCGACACGGGCCAATATTTTATGAAAGCAAGCCCCGTGCGCCCGGGGGATTATTTGGAATTCTTCGCAGAAATTGATTTGTTGGGCGCGCTTTCGGCCTGTCCAGGCGGGGATTGTTCGTCTGAACATTCCAGTGACGTCGCCGCCTGCTATCCATTGTTGGTTGAGGTCTTTGCCCCAGCCAATGATGCGCTTGATGGTTGGATGTCCCCGCCCGTCAATGGATATGATGGATCACACGGGCAGGGTTAACGCCCGTGGATATAGTGCAAACTGTCAAATTCTGATCGCCATTCCGCCACGTCTTCCGCCATGCTTGCGGGATCATTTGCGCGCAGGGCGTCGTTGATCAACTGTGCAAGGCGCGGCATGTGTTCAGGGGTCATGCCCCATCGGACCAATTCGGGAGTTCCGATGCGCAATCCGTTCATGTCACCCTCAACCGCCTCAATCGGCAAACCAATCCCACAGGCAAGGAACCCAGCCTGTCGCAGGGTTTTTGACGCCGCTTGTCCGCCGCCATAGCCCGCAGCGCGGATGGCGAATTGATGGGATAATGTGGACCCAGCGGATGTTTCAAATACGGGCATGCCCAGCTTTTGCATTTCTGCCGCGAGAGCCTGCGCTGTATCTACCATGGCCTTGGCATAGGCCTGACCGTGATCGCGCCAATCCAGCATCGCGATGGCAAGGGCCGCTGATTTCGCCGCATCAAAGTTTGCGGTCATCCCAGGAAAGGCGATATGATCCAGCGTTTCTGCAATGCCCGCATCATTCGTTACAATCAGGCCAGCAGGTGGGCCGCCTAGCGATTTATAGGTGCTCATCGTCATGAGGTCGGCCCCTTGGGACAGGGGGTTATCCCATGCGCGCCCTGCGATTATCCCGCATTGGTGGGCGGCATCAAACAGGGTCTTTGCGCCGACACCCTTGGCAATCTCTGCGATCTGCTGAACGGGATGGGGGGCCAAATTCAAACTGCCGCCAATGGTGATCAGTTTTGGGCGCACCTTCTGGGCCAGTTTTGCCAAACCGTCAACATCAACCGTGTATCCATCCGCCAAAACGGGGGCGTGATGGATGTTCAGCCCGAATAACCCCGCACAGCCCGCCTGATGGTGCGTCACATGCCCCCCGATTGAGGCAGGGGGGACAATAATATCATCGCCAGGCTGACACAGGGCCATGAATGCATATAGGTTTGCAATTGCACCTGATGGAACACGAATTTCGGCATATTTCGCCTGAAACACCTCGGCACATAGCTCGGCGCAAATGACTTCAATCTGCTCAATTGCCTCTAAACCCATTTCGTATTTGTCCCCCGGATATCCTAAGGATGGGCGGGTCCCGATACCACTGGACAACAGCGCCTCGGCACGCGGGTTCATAACGTTGGTGGCAGGGTTTAGGTTGAAACAATCGCGTTCGTGGATTTGGCGATTTTTTTCGGCCAAGGCCTTGATCTGGTTTGCAATGTCGACAGACGAGGCGCCCGCAGTTTTTGCAGCCACGTCCTGAATATAGTGTTCGCAATTTTCAGGCACCCAAGGGCGTTGATTTAAATTAGGCAAAAGCTGCCTCCAATGCGATTTCTACCATATCGCCAAAGCTTTGTTCACGTTGATCGGCGGGCAGGGCTTCGCCTGTTTGTAGGTGATCTGAAACGGTTAGAACGGCCAAGGCACGCCGCCCATAGCGCGCGGCAAGGTTATAAAGCTCGGCCGCTTCCATCTCGACGCCCAGAATGCCGTGGCGTGTCATTTGTTCGTTCAGGTCAGGGCGTTCATCATAAAATACGTCGGATGAATAAATTCCGCCTACATGCGTTTTTGCGCCTTTGGATTTCGACGCCTCAACCGCAGCCGACAACAATCCATAATCTGCACAGGGGGCAAAGTTGATTTCTTTGAATATGCCCGCTGACGGTGTGTTTATGGATGTTGCGGTCATGGCCAAAATCACATCGCGGATGCCCACCTGTGGTTGCATCCCGCCACATGATCCGATGCGGATCAGGGTTTGTGCATCATAGTCACGGATCAATTCGTTTACGTAAATCGACAGCGACGGCATGCCCATTCCCGATCCATGGATGGTCACAGGGTTTCCGTGATAGGTGCCTGTGTATCCCAACATGCCGCGCACCTGATTGACCAACCGCGCGTCGGTTAAAAAGTTTTCTGCGGCCCATTTCGCCCGCAATGGATCACCAGGCATCAAAACGGTTGGGGCGATGTCGCCTTTTTCGGCGCCGATGTGAATTGTCATGGTGAAATCCTATCGTTGGTATTTGATGAAGGGGGTCAGTTGACCGATGCGGTCATAGAGTTGACGGGCGGTTTCGTTAAAGTGTTGGGTATTCCAATAGACGGTTGGTGTGCCATTGTCGTCTGCGGCCTTATAAACAGCCTCGATCAATTTACGGCCCACACCCGTTCCGCGCACGGATGGATCGGCATAAAGATCCTGAAGATAGGTGACATCCTCAGCCCGCCAGTTGTGGGCGTGAAAGATATAATGCACCAATCCGATCAGACGGCCATCGGCCTCCGTCACGAATGCGTTTTGATGCGCACGCGCTGGGTCGATCAGACGCGCAAATGTGGTGTGGTAAAGATCATCATTCAACACAGTTTCGTAAAACGCCAAATACCCGCGCCAAAGCGCGGACCATTCGTCAAAATCCGTTTGGTGTAGCGGTCGAATCTGTACCATAAAAAACACCCCCTGTTGCCTGCGCAAACGTTAGGGGGCGTTTTGATAAATTACCAGAGGTGAGTTTTATTCAGCGGCGATTGCCTCTGGATCAGCCAATGTTACGATGTCCGACATGATCATGTTCAATTCAAAATCCTTGGGCGTGTACACACGGGCAACACCCATTGCCAACAACCGCTTGGCATCTTCATCCGGGATAATACCGCCAACGATCAACGGAATGTGGCCCAATCCAGCATCGCGTTGTTTTTGCAAAACCTCTTCAACAAGGGGCAGGTGGCTGCCCGATAGGATAGAGAGGCCAATCACATGCGGTGCGTTTTCACGCGCGGCTTCGATGATTTGATCAGGGGTCAGGCGGATGCCTTCGTAACTGATATCCATACCGCAATCGCGTGCGCGGAATGCGATTTGTTCGGCGCCGTTTGAATGCCCATCCAATCCAGGTTTCCCCATAAGGAAGGACAAACGGCGGCCCAATTTATCGCTGACCGCATCAACGGCATCGCGGATGTCATCCAACCCTTCGGTTTTGTTGGATACACCGCGTGAAACGCCCGTTGGTCCACGGTATTCGCCAAATACGCGACGCATTTCTGCGGCCCATTCACCCGTCGTGACGCCCGCTTTTGCCGCCGCGATTGAGGGTTCCATCACATTGTCACCCGATTGCGCCGCCGCGCGTAATGCAGCCAGTGCGCTGCGCACGGCGTCCTCGTCCCGATCCACGCGCCATGCATTTAGGCGTTCGATTTGATCGGCCTCTACCGCGGGATCAACAACCATGATGCCACCATCCCCTGTGGTTAGCGGGCTTTCTTCACCATTGGTGAATTTGTTCACGCCCACAACAATGGTTTCATTGCGTTCGATCTTATTCAGGCGATCCGCGTTGCTATCGACCAAACGTGATTTCATGTATTCAATGGATTGGATGGCGCCGCCCATGCCGTCAAGGTTGCTCAGCTCATGACGCGCACCTTCTTTCAGGGCTTCGACCTTGGCATCAACGGCGGGGTTGCCATCAAACAGGTCTTCGTATTCCAACAGGTCTGTTTCAAACGCCATGATCTGTTGCATGCGCATGGACCACTGTTGATCCCATGGACGGGGGAGGCCCAAGGCCTCGTTCCAGGCAGGAAGCTGAACCGCACGTGCGCGCGCCTTTTTCGAGAGGGTCACGGCCAACATTTCGATTAGAATACGGTAAACGTTGTTTTCAGGCTGTTGCTCTGTCAGGCCAAGTGAATTCACCTGAACCCCATAGCGGAATCTACGGTGGCGTGGATCGGTGACGCCATAGCGTTCGGTTAGGATTTCGTCCCACAAATCCACAAAGGCGCGCATTTTGCACATTTCGGTCACGAAACGGATGCCTGCATTCACAAAGAATGAAATGCGTCCGCACAGCGCGGGGAAATCCTCGGGCGCGACGCGGGGTTTTAATTCATCCAGAACCGCAATCGCCGTTGCCAGTGCATAGGCCAGTTCCTGTTCAGGTGTCGCACCAGCCTCTTGCAAGTGATAGGAACACACGTTCATCGGGTTCCATTTCGGCACGTTTTTATAACAATACTCTGCCACGTCCCCGATCAGTTTTAGGGATGGTTTTGGGGGGCATATATATGTGCCGCGGCTTAGATATTCTTTGATCAGGTCATTTTGAACGGTGCCCTGAAGCGTTTTGACATCTGCGCCCTGTTCCTCGGCCACGGCGATATAAAGGGCCAGCATCCACGGGGCCGTCGCATTGATTGTCATGGATGTGTTCATTTGATCCAGCGGAATTTCATCGAACAATGTGCGCATATCGCCCAAGTGGCAGACAGGAACGCCCACTTTGCCAACCTCGCCACGGGCAAGGGTATGGTCACTATCATACCCCGTTTGTGTCGGTAGGTCGAAGGCCACAGACAAGCCCGTCTGACCCTTGGCCAAGTTCGCACGATAGAGCGCATTTGAGGCCTTGGCGGTTGAGTGGCCGGCATAGGTTCTGATTAGCCAGGGGCGGTCTTTTTGCGCTTGCGACATCGAATCCTCATATGAGTAATAAAATTACGTTTAAGGATTGATATTCGAAATTATATGGCTTTGTCAATTCGCCGCGCTGCGGCGTGGTCATATTTGCGCCAGATCGCTGATTGCATTGCACGGATATTATACTGTGACTCGATGAATAAATGGGTTTCTGGGACTCTGGTTATCTAATAAAGCGCATTGGCTGCGCGTTAAAACACCTGTTTGAATTGTGGCGTCATGATCGGTTTTGCAAAAAAATATGCAGGGTTCCATTCATTATTCTGCGATTGCTCGGTTATAAAATTACAAAATGCTGCATAAAAACGTTGCATTATTACTTTGATGTCGTTAGAAATCAAAGGAATTCGCGATTCTGCGATGCGGCGAAATAACAGAGTAGGAGGATCAAATGGCCTTGGATACAAACGCTGGTCTTGTGCAATACGACGCACCTGAGAAAGATCTTTATGAAGTAGGTGAAATCCCTCCGATGGGGTATGTGCCAAATCAAATGTACGCATGGACGATCCGTCGTGAACGTCACGGCGAACCTGATAAAGCGTTTCAGGTCGAGGTTGTTGATACCCCAAAACCAGATAGTCATGAAGTTTTGGTTTTGGTCATGGCTGCAGGCGTAAACTATAACGGTGTTTGGGCGGGCCTTGGTGTTCCGATTTCCCCATTTGATGGACATGGCGCCGATTACCACATTGCGGGTTCTGATGCATCTGGCATCGTTTGGGCGGTTGGCGACAAAGTGCGCAATTGGAAAGTGGGCGACGAGGTTGTGATCCACTGTAACCAAGATGACGGTGATGATGAGGAATGTAACGGCGGCGATCCGATGTATTCAACATCACAGCGTATCTGGGGATATGAAACACCTGATGGATCATTCGCCCAGTTCACGAACGTACAGGCACAACAGTTGTTGCCGCGTCCAAAACACCTAACATGGGAAGAAAGCGCGTGTTACACCCTGACGTTGGCGACTGCGTACCGTATGCTATTTGGTCACCACCCACATGAGCTTAAGCCAGGCCAAAACGTATTGGTTTGGGGCGCCTCTGGTGGTTTGGGATCATACGCGATCCAATTGATCAACGCGGCAGGCGGCAATGCGATTGGCGTGATTTCTGATGAAAGCAAGCGTGACTTTGTCATGAACTTGGGTGCCAAAGGCGTGTTGAACCGCAAGGATTTCAATTGCTGGGGACAGCTGCCCACAGTGAACACACCCGAATATGCCGAATGGTTCAAAGAGGTGCGCAAATTCGGTAAGGCGATTTGGGACATCACGGGCAAGGGCAACAATGTTGACATGGTGTTTGAACACCCTGGTGAATCCACGTTCCCTGTTTCAACATTTGTCTGTAAAAAAGGCGGCATGGTTGTGATCTGTGCGGGCACCACTGGGTTCAACTGTACCTTTGACGTGCGTTACATGTGGATGCATCAAAAACGTCTACAGGGCAGCCACTTTGCTCACCTGAAACAGGCCGCATCTGCGAACCGGTTGATGGTGGAACGCCGCTTGGATCCGTGCATGTCAGAAGTGTTTCCATGGGCTGAAATTCCAGGCGCGCACATGAAGATGATGAACAACCAACACAAACCAGGCAACATGTCCGTTTTGGTGCAATCCCCACGCACGGGCCTGCGTACACTTGAGGACGTGTTGGCAGGATAATCCCCTCTGGCGCTTTGTCATGCCGCGCAGTA